>DYRK01000308.1 GCA_020718785.1 Desulfatirhabdium butyrativorans
ACATACCTTTCAGAAACATTTATTAATAACACAGATATTATTAATATCCTTCCTAAAGACAACGGTATTAATCTGAAATCCTTTGCAGCTGTCATAATGTCCAGACTGTGTGCCGACTTTCTTAAAAAACAGAATATCAATCTGAATCGAAAGGCTTTTCCGAAAATCAATGTTGAAACGCTGAAGACATTTCCTGTTCCGGAAATTTCATACGAACAACATACCAGCCTTGCTCAGAAAGCCGACATCATGCTCTCTGAAAACAGGGAGCTCCATGAACTGAAAGCCGATTTCCTCAATTTTTTTAAAAGCGAATTAAGGCCTGAGAAAATCAGTAAAAAACTTGAAAACTGGAATGAGCTTGACCCGGAGCAGTTTAAAAAAGAAACGGAAAAATGCAAAGTCAGAGATTTAAGCCTGAAAGAACGCAGAGAATGGCAGGATTATTTTATCGAACACAAGGAAAAAGCCGATAAAATCAAATCAGTCATTGACAGCACAGACAGGGAAATTGACCAAATGGTTTATGAACTTTACGGACTTACACAGGAAGAAATAGAAATAGTTGAAAAGACTCCGGCAGAGAGCTAACCCTGCATTGAAGCGGACCGCGGAAAAAAGCCCCGCCGCCGCTTAATGTGGTGTTATACTTCTGCGCCGAGTTGCATTTTTCCGAAAATATGCTTAAATAACACTTCAGAGATGAGGAACCCGATATGGCATACAGTGATTTTACTCTCAGTGAGATAAAGGAAAAATTTCAGTTGCTCACAGAGGCGGAAACAGATATTTTTCCCGATGTCGGAGAAGCAGAGATAAGCGGTCTTTTAAGTGAGATACTCAAAGAAAACATTCCGCTGGCTCTTGCGATACATACGGAAAAAGCACGCTCCGAGATGATTGTGACACCGATTCTTATCGAACTGAGAAAAACATTGAATCACCGGATCAGTCTGTTCTCAGGTGTGGAATTCAATAGACATTTTCGGAAATAAGGAATCAGTGCCACGCGGGTTCCGGGCTTTTTTTCGGATGCTTCGGAACCCTGAGAGTGACTCTGAGATTATGCAGCCCGCAGGCGGTTTCCATGACAGGGTCGCAGAAACCGTCTTCCGTGTTCCCCGGCACGTCTCTGACGATGCGGAGACGTTTCACGCCGGAGATGACATGCTCCGCGATGACACGGACCCCGGAAATCATCTTGTTGAAAATCTTAGTAACAAGAAGATAAAATTTTCCTTAATCACTGATGTTACGCACTAGTAATAATAATCAGGTTTCGGAATTAACGAATTTTTGCAATTCTCCGAAGCTTGCTTTCAAAGCTTTGATATAAATTTTGCTTTTTATGGCAAAATGATTGAGGCCGCTTTTGATTTTAATCTTTTCCAGCTTGAAAGAAGCACAGACGGAAGCAAAGCAGTGACTGTTCTGAGTTCTCGGAATCCGTGTCGGAGATTTTCCGGGAGATGTGCTGCTTTTGAGCGTTTTGTGAAATTCTTCGACTTTCCGCCGTCTTCGGAAGATTGTCACTGTCCGGCGGTAACCGAGGGTTGTTTCGCCGCATGCCGGATACCTGACACCGGTACTTCCGTCTTTGTTTTTAAAGACTTCTTTTGTAACAGCAACCGGAAAATCAAGACCTTTCAGCCATACGGCCGTTGCTGTGCCGGGTTTCAGATCCGGTGAATCAATCCGGACAAAAATGCCCTGTTCCGTATCGAAAGAAACACGCTGAAAACGGGAACCGGTGTTGACTACGAGACAAAGCAGAATGTGAGCGTCCGGATACGGAGTACCGATCGGATCGCTGCGTATTTCGAGCGGTTCATCGTTCTCACGGTGAGAAATACTCCGGATCCGCCGGTTCTCTCCGATATCGCAAATGTGAATACCGACGACGATGTTCCGGCAGCCGTGAAATTCAAAGTAAGCGATCAGGATACGGGCTATGACTACCTGCGGATTTCCGTTAAGTCTGGCAATCCGGCAGTTCTTCCGGATGCGAATATCGCCGTATCGGGAACCGGCGCAGAACATACATTGACGCTGACTCCGGTGAAAGGAAAAGCAGGCACGGCAAAGATCACCGTGACGGTCACGGACGGGCAACTGCCCGCAGAAAAGAGTTTCACGGCCACTGTCACTGCGGGTCCCGGACTTCGTGCCGTCAGCCGTATCGAAGGCGGAACTGACGGAACTTTGGTTGCAGGCGATACGCTGCAATATTCCGCAAGTATCACTAATGACGGCGACAGAGATGTGAGCGGAGTTGTTTTCACGGTTCCTCTGCCTGACGGTACGGAATATGCGGGTTCCGGAAAACGCTCGGATTCGGGAATGACTTATGACTCGGAGTCAAATCAGGTGGAATGGATCGGAGATGTTCCCGCCGGCGGAACCGCAGAAATCGCTTTCGATGTGAGAGTGAAATCCGGCGGAAGTATCACTTTTTCCGATGCGGAAATTGCTTATGACTCTGACGGGGACGGCGTAAACGATGCTGTCCGCAAAGCAGAGAATGAGACAACTTCCGGACTGACCGTTGAAGACTGTATGCCCGGAGATATTGACGCGGACGGAAAGATCACTTTGAGCGATGCGGTTCTTGTCTTGCAGATGCTCTCCGGCTCGGATGCGGAAATCTGCTCCGATGCGGATGTGAACGCGGACGGACAGATCGGAGTTGCGGAAGCAGTGTTCATTCTGAAGGAGCTTTCGAAGTAAGTTAAAGTAAAGCGGGTTTCAAACCCGCTTTACATATCAGGGAAACGGTGTTTATCCTGAATGAGCTTTCGGAGTAAGGCACAGTCAAGCGGGTTTCAAACCCGCTTGACATCATGTGCAAGTAAACCTTGCACTCCGAATGTAATCCCTTCTTAAACACAATCCTTGCAGATGATATGGTTGGTTCAAGTCTCCTGACTTGAACCCCGCTGACTTTAGGGCAACTCTGTTACCGGTTCCGAATCCGAACCGAACCGAGTTCGGTCAAGGTCAGAACGGTTCAAGGCCGGAGACTTGAACCAACTCAGTAAACACAATCCTTGCAGATGATTCAAAGCCGCGGAATCGGAGTCCGGCGCTCCCGCAAAAATGTCCGGTCTGCGGAATAATTTCGCGCTTGATTTTTTTCCCTCAGCCATATAAAAAGAAAGGAGGTTCAGTTGATCTAAAATAAAAAATCCCAATGCAGAGAGGAGCTTTTATGAATGAAATGGTGGAAAAATTGAGAAATATCGCTCTTGCGGGTCACGGAGGTGCCGGAAAAACATCTTTGGCTGAAGTCCTCCTCTTCAAAGCAGGCGCTATCAATCGGCTTGGACGCGTGGAAGACGGGAACACGGCAATGGATTTCGAGCCGGAAGAACTGAAGCGTCAGCTCAGTATAAACAGCTCATTTCACCAGTTTAACTGGAAAAAACACACCGTAAATCTGATTGATACGCCCGGGGATCAGAACTTTTTTTCAGATACCAAAATCTGTATGCAGGCTGCCGACGGTGTCGCGATGGTGATTGACGCTGTGGACGGAATAAAAGTTCAGACAGAACTGGCATGGGATTTTGCAAACGAATTCAATCTGCCCTGTGTGATTTTCATCAACAAGTTAGACAGGGAACGCGCGGATTTTCTCAAAACTTTCAATGACGTAAAAGAATGTTTTGCCGAACCCAAGCCGATCATCCTCCAGCTTCCCCTGGGTTCGGAAGCCGAGTTTAATGGCATTGCAGACCTGATCAGCATGAAGGCGCACATTTACGGTGATGACGGGAAAGCCACGGTCGGGGATATTCCTTCGGATATGCAGGAAACCGCGGAAGCCGAAAGGGAAGCCATGATCGAAAATATCGCAGAGGCTGACGACAGTCTTGTTGAGAAATATCTTGAAGGCGAAACCCTGAGCGATGATGAAATCAGAGCTGCTCTGAGAAAAGGAACGCTGGCACGTACCTTTGTGCCGGTGATCTGCGGCTCTGCCGTTCATAACATCGGCATTGATCTTCTGATGGATTTCATTGTAAACACAATGCCTTCTCCCGGAGATCGCGGACCTCGTATCGGTACTGACCCGGATGTCGGCAATGAAATCGAACGCGCGCCTGATCCGGATGCCCCTTTTTCCGCGTTTGTGTTCAAAACCGTGGCTGATCCTTATGCGGGAAGGCTGTCTATTTTCAGGGTGGTTTCGGGAAAAATGGGCAGTGACGGTTCTTTTTATAACGTGAACAAAAGAGCAAAAGAACGTTATACCCAACTGCTGAGGCTTGCCGGCAAGGAGCAGAAGCCTCTGACCGAAGCCGGGCCCGGCGCGATTGCCGCGGTCGCAAAGCTCAAAGAGACCACCACCGGCGATTCCATCTGCGCGGATAATGCAAAGATAAAATTCAGCTTTGCAGAACCGCTTCATCCGCTGATTTCTTTTGCCGTGAGCGCGAAAGAAAAAGGGGATGAGGACAAAGTTTTTACCTCTTTGTCAAAACTGATTGAGGAAGATATTGCCCTGAAACTGACGCGGAATTCCGAAACCAAAGAAATTCTCTTGTCCGGCATGGGGCAGGTTCACATCGAGGCAACCCTCGAAAAAATCCGGCGGAAATTCAACGTCGAGGTCGAACTGAAACCCCCGAAAGTTCCGTATCGCGAAACTATCAAGAAAAAAGTCCGGGTTCAGGGCAGACACAAGAAACAGTCCGGAGGTCACGGACAGTTCGGCGACTGCTGGATTCAGATGGAACCGCTGCCCAGAGGCTCGGGATTCGAGTTTGTGGATGCAGTTGTGGGCGGCTCGGTTCCGAGACAGTATATTCCCGCGGTGGAAAAAGGGATTGTTGACGCGTGCGTGAAAGGCGTGCTTGCAGGATTTCCCTGTGTGGATTTCAGGGTCACGCTCGATGACGGCTCATATCATGCTGTGGATTCTTCTGAAATGGCTTTCAAGATTGCCGGCTCTCTGGCATTCAAAAAAGCATCGGAACAGGCACAGCCGGTGCTTCTGGAACCGATCATGAAGGTTTCCATAATTGCTCCGGATAGTTACACGGGCGATATTATGGGTGATCTCAACAGCCGCCGCGGACGGGTTCTCGGTATGGATAACAAGGGCAAAAATCAGGTCATAAGTGCCAATGTTCCCATGTCCGAATTCCTCACTTATGCGCCGGACCTGCGCTCCATGACCGGGGGGCGCGGCATTTTCACCATGGATTTTTCTCACTATGACGAAGTGCCGTCCCAGATTGCACAGAAAATTGTGGAAGAGGTGAAAGCGCAGAAAGAATAGGAGATGGGTCAGAGGTCAGGGGTGAGAGGTGAGAGGCATCAATCTTACTCCTGACCTATTTTCCTCGTTCCCAAGCTGCGGCGTAGGAAACGGTCTGCAAAACCGTTTTACAAAAGCGCAGATTATGACGGCGGTGAGTATATTTTCGGGAAGGAGCAGTTATATAAAATGATAAGCGTTCAGGAAATTACTGAGAAATTAGATCGGCTGCCATACAATAAACTGATAATTATTTATGAATTTATTGAATTCATTGAACAAAAAATCATGCAATCGGATGAAAACTCGGAAATGAGCGATGCGGAAATACTTTTTGCTGCTGAACAGACAGGTTCGTTTGACTTTTTGCATGAACCCTCGGAAAATATTTATACATCAGAGGATGGCGAACCGCTATGAACAGAGGCGACATTATACTTATAACATTTCCTTTCTCGGATTTGACATCAACAAAAATTCGTCCGGCTTTGGCGGTATATAGATTTTCAGAAATTGAATTTCACAAGGAAGCAGGGAGGCGATAATACTTCTTTCGTATATCGCCGACCGATGACGCAGTGAAATTCAATTTCTGGAAATCTGTAGTTGGGTTTCGTTCCTCAACCCAACCTACATGACTACATGACTGCCGTAAAACGATTTTGCAAATCGTTTTGTCAACGGAACGATCTGCGAATCCGTCATATTTCCTTTTTCGGATTTGACATCAACAAAAAATTCGTCCGGCTTTGGCGGTATGGTTGGGTTTCGTTCCTCAACCCAACCTACATGCGGTTATTTTGATACTAATGACAAATTATCTGCTGGAAGTCCGAAATCTGAAAATGCACTTCCCCGTTTACGGAGGAATCCTGCGGAGACGTGTCGGAACTGTTTACGCGGTTGACAATGTCTCTTTCAAGGTCAGACCCGGCGAAACGCTCGGTCTGGTCGGAGAATCGGGCTGCGGCAAAACCACCCTGGGGCGTACAGTCCTGAAAATTTACGAACCAAGCGGCGGCCATGTACGGTTTGAGGAAAAGAATATGGCTTTCCGGTCGCGGAAAGAACTCATAGAAATCCGGCGAAACATGCAGATGATTTTTCAGGATCCCTTTGAATCGCTAAATTCCCGGCACACTGTCGGCGAGATATTAGAAGAGCCGTTTATCATCCATAGTATCGGCAGACCCGATGAGCGCAGAAAAAAAGTAAAAGAACTTCTGAACCGCGTGGGGCTTTCCGAATCCGCCATGAACCGCTTTCCGCACGAATTCAGCGGTGGACAGCGTCAGCGTATAGGCATTGCCCGAGCCATTGCTTTGGAGCCGAAACTTATTGTCTGCGATGAGCCGGTTTCCGCGCTGGATGTCTCTATCCGCTCCCAGATTCTGAACCTGTTGCTGGAACTTCAGGCAGAAATGAAACTGACCTACCTTTTTATCACGCATGATCTCTCCGTAGTCAGACATATTTCAGATAATATTGCGGTGATGTATCTCGGAAAAATCGTCGAATACACAGACGCGGACAGCCTTTATGAGAAGCCGCTGCATCCTTATACGCAGACGCTCATGAACTGCATTCCTGTTCCTGATCCGACTGTAAAAAGAAAAAGACAGAACCTTATCGGCGATGTTCCGTCGCCTGTCAGCCCGCCTTCGGGGTGCCGGTTTCATACCCGATGTCCGATAATGACGGATATCTGCAAAATTGAAGAACCGTTACTGAGTGCTGTTGCCGGAACACACGGGGAATCGCACCTCGTGGCATGTCATGGGGTAAGTCGGGGTTTCT
>DYRK01000309.1:0-2304 GCA_020718785.1 Desulfatirhabdium butyrativorans
TTTTCGATATACTGATAATAGAAAAGGCGGAAGCCATGCAATTCACAAAACAGGAAAAAAGCTGGATTCTCTACGATGTTGCAAACTCGGCATTTGTGCTGATTGTTGTCACCACTGTCATGCCTGTATTTTTCAAAGACGTGGCTTCCGTAGGAATACCCGACGCGGTTTCCACGGCAAACTGGGGATTCGCCAATTCCGCCGCATCGCTCATACTGGCTGTTCTGGCTCCGATCCTGGGAACTTTCGCGGATTACAAAGGCATGAAAAAGCTTTTTTTCAGCGTATTTCTCATTATCGGCATAGTGTTTACCTTGCTGCTGGCTTTCGTAAGCCCGGGACAATGGCTGCGATGCCTGCTGATTTTTATATGCGCCAGAATCGGCTTTGCAGGTTCCGAAATATTTTACGATGCTTTTCTGGCAGATGTGACAGAAAAAGAAGGGATGAACCGGATTTCCTCCGGCGGCTATGCCTGGGGATATATCGGCAGCGTGATTCCTTTTCTGACGGTCATTGCCCTGATTTATTTCAGCATGTCGCGGGAACAGCCGGCTGCGCTTCCTGTAATATCGGCAAAAGCAGCCTTTGTTATTGCCGCGCTGTGGTGGCTGGCATTTTCCGTTCCCATGCTGAAAAATGTGCGGCAGCGTCATTACATAATGCCCGGCGAGCATCCGATCCGCGGCAGCTTTGCCCGTCTTGCAGGAACCTTCAAAGATATCAGGCGGTACAGAAATGTGTTTCTGTTTCTGATCGCCTATTTTTTCTATATTGACGGCGTGGATACCATCATCACTATGGCAACGGCTTACGGCAGAGATATCGGGCTGGGCATGGGAACTCTGCTGCTGGCGATACTGATGATTCAGATCGCGGCATTTCCTTTCGCGCTCCTGTACGGAAGACTGGCAGACAGATTTTCGGAAAAAACGCTCCTGTATGCGGGCATCGCTGTTTATATTCTTATTACCTTTACTGCATTTTTTCTCCCGGTATTGCCTTCACATCAGATGAAAGTGCTGACTTTCTGGATACTTTCCTTCATGATAGCGACCTCGATGGGCGGGATTCAGGCAATCAGCCGGTCTTTTTTCGGCAAAATGATTCCGCCTGAACGGTCTGCGGAGTTTTTCGGATTCTACAATATATTCGGCAAATTTGCGGCAATTGCAGGACCTTTTCTCATGGGCGTGATCGGACGTGTTACCGGACATTCGCGTTACGGTGTCCTGAGCCTTCTGATACTGTTCATTGTCGGCGGAGTCATTCTCCGCAGAGTTGGTGAAAGCCGCTGATTCAAGGAGAAATATGCCCAAAGAAATAAGCCATTGGTTTTTGGCGGAAAAAGCCTGTCGGAAACTCGAAGACGACTCCGTTGTAAAGGAAATTATTCAGCGTCATAAAAATCTTTATCTTATCGGCGCGGTGATTGCGGACACACCGTTTTATTGCCGTGTCTATGGTTCCGGGAAGGCGGATATTGTCAGATGGGGAGAAATGATCCATAACAGTCCGGTCAACAGCTATGCCCCGCTGCTGAATGTTATCTGCCGATTCGGTCCCCGTGTTCCCGATAATGTGCTGGCTTTGCTGCTCGGGGTGATCAGTCATATTCATGCCGACAGTTCGTTTCATCCTATGGTTTATTATACTACCGGCAATCCTGCCTCGGTTCCGGAACAGGAGAGAAGAACCGCAAGAGTCCGGCATCAGACCTTTGAGACATTTCTGGATATTTACTACAGAGAGGGATTTTATCTGCAAAACAGAGGTCTTTTGTCCGAACTGCTGAAGAATGCGGAAATGGAAGAAGCTTTGCTGCTGGATGTCCTGACTGTCTTTTTCTCTCACGGACAGGAAACTGCCGACAGTCTGCAAGTCAAAAATGCCTTAGTGACACACGCGGCTGTTCAGAAGCTTTTCGACAACAATGCGCTCAAAATCATGCTGGGGATAATAAACCGGATCCCCGGAATAAATCTGGATAGTTATACTTCTTCATTTTATCCGGTCCGCAAACCCGAACCGGATTCGCTGTTTCCGCGCCCTTTTTCATATCGGCATCCGGTTACGGGTGCGGACTGTCGGAATACGATAAGAGAACTTGAAGAGGCAGCCATCCGGAATACACTGAATATCTTCGGCATTATCGGATGTCATATCGGCAAAGATTCTTTTTCCGAAGTTTTTTCCGGATTAAGAGGTCCTGATCTCTACACCGGAATGGTCGGATACGGCAAATCTGATATGCGGTATTTCGGCTATGAAAAGGACTTGATGAAATTGATATTCTGAACAGGG
>DYRK01000309.1:2404-7049 GCA_020718785.1 Desulfatirhabdium butyrativorans
TCGAATCGAGGAATATGGACATTTATGAGGCAATTATCGCCTTTTCCCAGAGTGAGAAAATCAAATCCGCTCTGATATGGATTTCCCATTCATTAGAACAGTCGGGCAGCTTTTCCGCAGCAGAAAAACAGGGCGCGGAAAAAATAATAAGAACCATGCTCGGCATGATTGCTCATGAAACGCATCTTTCCAGACGCCTGGCGCGGAGCGAGACATGGA
Source organism: Desulfatirhabdium butyrativorans (assembly GCA_020718785.1). Classification (GTDB taxonomy): domain Bacteria; phylum Desulfobacterota; class Desulfobacteria; order Desulfobacterales; family DYRK01; genus DYRK01. The sequence goes on from DYRK01000309.1 coordinate 2,624, forward strand.
AAGAAGTTGCAAAACATATTGATCAGGCAATGGTCATGATTTATTCGGGAGTGCCGCAGGAGGCAATATTTCATCTGACGCGTGCGCTGGCGCAGGTCACAAGCATCAGTCATGAATCCCTGTCTGTCCTGAAAGAAAAGGGATTTTTTGAAAATGAGGAATGAAAAGAACTTGACATTTCTCTCAAAATCGTGTCTGTTATAAAAAGAATAGAAACAAAAGGAGAAAAATATGATCTGCGATGTTATTTTACGAAAAAAAGCGGGCGGATTCATCGCGAGAGCCAAAGATTATCCTGATGTTATTGCTGAAGAAAACTCCCGTGAAAAAGCGATTGATCTGATCAGGGTACATTTGCTTGATTATCTGACAAAAGAGACAGAGCTGATTCGGAAAACGTCTATATACGCGCCATGCTGTGGAACGTACCTATCCGTCTGATTTCGTCGGAAGAAGCATTGCACCCAAGTTTATCGAAGATGTTATCGAAACAGGCATAACCAGAAAAGTTACAGTCAACGGGGTTGAACGGATAATTCACACATCGGGAACGGTTCAGGTTGTAACAGAACAAAATGGCAGAATAGTTATTACTGTAAACCCGTTCAGCGGAGGATGATAACATGACAATATATAATGAGACATTAACAAGGCTTTACAATGATTGCGAAAAATATCGGAATCGCCTGTCAGATATTGATGAACTGAAAACCGCTTTCTGGAAGGCTGCTCAGGCGATTACACATATTGAGGAAAAAGAATTGAGAAATTTTCTTCAATCTGTTGAAGGTCGGTTGGATATGATACAGTTCACAAGTGAGAATGTATTTGAGGATTCTCTTGAAATCGTCTCCGAACTTACTGAAAAAATTCGTAAAATAAAACGTGATATATCCATAAAACTGAATCACGGAGAAATTTTTTTATGGATAGAACCTGAGACAGGTTTTTTTATAAAAACTGTTGCGGATTTCGGAGATACTGTCAGATTATCAGGGGAAGAAGCCAGAAAATTGGCAAAAGCACTTGTAATCATGGCTGATAAAACAGATGAAATGCGAATCTGAGTCAGGATGATCAGGGTTAAGGGAAAAAGCCTATCACCCTGAATCTCTGACCATTTAAACTTTAAACCGAAAGGAGTTGATCTCATGGACACAAACGTTCAGCCGCCCGACAGAAGCGCGCTGAAGTACGCTATTCTTATTGCTGTGACAGCAGCAATCATTGCGGGCATTGTTATTTTTATGTGGCGATCCCGGGCTCCGGAAGAGCTTTCGTCAGAACAGAAGATCGGAAATCTGTCCGGACGGAAGCTTGCTGTTCTGACCAATCCGCCTCATCTTCGTGCCGCGGATGTCCTGGCGCAGTGGTTTAATGAGGAAACCGGCGCGGTGGTTCAGAATGTGGTAGTTGACTACAAGGACATGCTTCAGGAAACCCTGAAAGATACCTTGTCCGGCAAACCGGCTTTGGATGTGGTGATGATATGGTATGCAGACCTCGGCACATTGGCTGAAAAGGGTTCTCTTGCCGATCTCACGGATTTCATAGAAAAAAATCGGAATATCATCCGCCCGGATGATTTTATTCCGAGCCTTTACGCTCCATATACGCTTTATAAAGGGAGACGCTGGGCTGTTCCTTATGACGGAGACACGCATGTTCTGTTTTACAGAAAATCGCTGCTGTCCGAATATCACCTGTCTCCCCCGGAAACCTGGGATGACTATCTGAATATTGCCCGGACCGTCACAGAGAAAGGAAAAGACAAAGGCATTTACGGATCTGCGATCATGGCTCCGCGCATCCCGATGATCATTGTCTCAAGTTTCATGAACCGGCTGGGATGCTTCGGCGGAAGCCTTTTGGATGATAAGGGCAGACCGGCAGTCAACAGTCCGGAATCTGTGACTGCGCTTTCCGCCATGGCGGAACAGAGCCGCTATGCCTTGCCCACACCGCTGGAAACAGACTGGGAAGTCTCACGCGATGCTTTTCTCTCAGGCAGAGTGGCAATGGCAGAGCAGTGGACCGACATCGGCGTGATGGCTGAAGATGCTTCCGATTCGGTTATCCGGGGAGACTGGGGCGCGGTTCAGATTCCCAAAGGCTCCGGCACCAAGGGCCGTCATGCGCCTGCGCTCAATGCAGGATTCAGTCTGGCTGTGTCTGCCAATGCCCCGAATCCCGATGTTGCCCGTGCCTATATTCTGTTTGCTTCCCGCCCGGATATCACGCTCCGTCTGAACCTGATAAACGGCGGCATAGACCCGGTGCGGATTTCTGTGCTTAAATCTCAGGAATACCGCAAATTTGCTCCTCAGGTCAGCAACGCAGTTCAGGCGGCATTAGGCGGCGCGTCCGCGTGGCCCAATGTGCCTCAGACGCCGAAACTGTTAGACGAACTTACAGCCAATCTTGTCATGGCTCTCGAAGGCAGGAAAACCCCTCAGCAGGCAATGGATGATACTCAGGCTCGCTGGCTTGATATTCTCAAATAATGGGGTTCGGGGTGAGAGGTCAGAGGTCAGAGGCTTTTCCCCCGAACCTCGAACCCGGTACCCCGAACCCTTTATTTTCTTATGAAATCAAAACATATCCGTCTGCATTTCTGGCAGAAAATCATTCTGCTGCTTACCGGTTCGATCCTGACGCTTTCTCTGGGTCTTGCTTTTGTCACCCGGCATTCGATGACTTATGCCGGAAAGCAGATCGGAGCAGAGGGCGAAGATATTCTTTCCGCACAGGCAGAAACTTTTCTCAGCAAATTAGTCAGGGAAGAAGCAGTCAATCTGGACCTCCGGCTGGCACAGACGCGTGCTGCGGTGGCTTACGGAGCAGTTTTCCTGAGTGAAAATCTCAAGAGTCATGTGGGACAGGCATTTCTGCCTGTCTCCGAGGACAGCGGCTTTCTCGACAAATCGCTGGAAGCATTTTCACCCGAGGCATATATGCCTCGGGGAATTATCAGTCTGAGTAAAACAGAAAACGCCGGTTTGGACACTGTCCTGCGAGATATGGCGATGGGCGGTTCGTTTCTGAAGAAAGTCACAATCAAAGATCAGGTGAAATATCTGACCTGCCATCCCCTGACTCATATCAGCTGGAGACTGGGACTTGTTGTGCCTGTGGCAATGGCTACAGCAGCTTCGCGCCAGTTGGTCGGCGTTGTGGAAAACGTCACCCGTCAGGCGATGCTGCAGATGATATTATGGTCATCAGGACTGCTGATTATTTCGCTGATTGCCGGCGCACTCATGGCAAAACTGATGGTCTCTCCGCTTCATCTTATGGCAGGAGTTGCCGAAAAAATCTCAGACGGGGATTTCGGCCGGCGGGTAGATGTGGCAAGCCGTGACGAAGTCGGGAATCTTGCCCGTGCATTCAATGTCATGGCAGATCATGTCGAAAGCATGTTTGCCGATCTGAACCTCAGAAACAGGGAACTGGAACATGAAATCGCAGAGCGGGTGAAAGCAGAAGATGCACTCAGAAAACTGAATGAAGAACTCGAGAATCGTGTCGCGCAGCGGACTGCGGATTTGGCAAAAGCCAATACAGAAATTCTTTTCCTTAATGAATGTCTCAAAAGCGAAAATCTGCGCCTGAACGCTGAATTGGATGTTGCCCGGCGTCTTCAGGAGATGATTTTGCCGAGAGCGGAAGAACTCCGGAATATCGAAGAATTGGATATTGTCGGATTTATGAAACCTGCTGACGAAGTGGGCGGCGATTACTATGATATCATAAGGTGCGGCGGCAGTATCAAAATCAGTATCGGCGATGTGACCGGACACGGTCTGGAAAGCGGGGTGCTGATGCTGATGACTCAGACCGCGGTCCGTACCCTGCTGATAAGCGGCGAAAGCGATCCGAAACGCTTTCTGAATATTCTCAACAGCGTCATATACGGCAATGTCCGGCGGATGCAGGTTGACAAAAGCCTGACTTTGTCTCTGCTTGACTACAAAGACCGTCAGGTAAAAATCAGCGGACAGCACGAGCAGATGATTGTGATGCGGCAGGGCGGCGGTTTGGAACTGGTGGACACCTTTGATCTGGGCTTTCCCATCGGTATGGATGACAATATTTCCGCTTTTGTCAATGAGGTGACCGTATCCCTGAACCCCGGAGACAGCGTTGTCTTATATTCGGACGGAATCACCGAGGCTGAAAACATGAGCAAAGAGTTTTACGGGCTGGAGCGGCTCTGCGAAGTGATCCGTCAGAACCGCGACAAATGCGCCGAAGGAATCAAAGAGGCAGTAGTCGCGGATGTCCGTCAGTTTATCGGCGGACAGAAGCTTTATGACGATCTGACATTGGTGGTTATGAAACAGCAGTGATTATTTCCTGCTATACTAACCGCCGGCATAAATTGAGCTTTTGTAAAACGGTTTTGCAAACCGTTTTATCGGCAAAA
>DYRK01001034.1 GCA_020718785.1 Desulfatirhabdium butyrativorans
TTATTGCCGGCAGTTTTATTGCTGACGGGAAGTGAATCGCTGTCGCTTGAGACCCTTATTGAGACGGCTGCCGGATATAATGACAATGTTCCTTTGCTGCCGGATAATACAGGTTCGGCTTTTATGCGATATCAGATGAAACTGAATCACCGGTTTTTTTTCGGTTCCCTCGCGGGGGACGGCGATGTGCTTTTAACAGGAAATTACCGCGATTATTTTCAGGTCTCGGATAATTATCAGATAAAAGCCGGCGGTTCCTTAAACTATGCACTGTCTGAGGGACGATTGCCGGTAGGTGTATCTTCCGAGGCAATGCTGTATCGGGATGATTATCTCGAAGAAGATGACAGAAGTGAAATCAGTTTCGCCGCGCAGATGGATTGGATTGCTACAAGCCGGCTGACGCTGGGGCTGCGTCAGTCATGGATATGGTCAGATTATCGGAATCCGGTTATTGTCAGCACATCCGGTCATCATTACGGAACTGGCGCCGGTATGATGAAATGCGAGGGACAGGAGCAATCATCTGAACTTACTTTCGGGAATAAGGACTGTGCCGATGGCGGAGAAATGTCAGGCCAGCCTCTTTCCGATGAAGTTTCAAGAAATGACCGGATTCGCGTCACCGGACTCGAAGCTATGTTTTTTCTGACACCTGAAATTCAGAGCAGTCTGCTGTTCGAACACCGGCGTCTGAATTCTTCGGCTGACATGGAATCCTATCGCCGGAACAGTCTGAGCCTGTCGCTGCTGTGGACTCCGAATGAGCTATGGGAATTTTCTGCAACAGCAGCATGGCGCAGGGCTGAATTTGATGATGAGACAGACCGCAGAGATACACTGTATTCGGGCAGTATCGGGATATCCCGTTTTATCGGCAAATTTGAGCTTTTTTTTCAATTTGAACGGACAAAAAATGACTCTTCACTGGATATCGAATGCTTTAGCCAGACCGTTACCCAATGCGGAATGGCTTTGTCCTTCTGAAGTAGGGGCACGCCGGCGGCGTGCCCCTACATGGCGGCGGTGACACCATGCGTACTCTTCTGATGATATTGATTTTCCTGCTGACAGTATCGGCATCTCCGGCCGCAGGAACAGATGTTTTCATCGGAAAGGTCTGTTCGGTGGAACGGGAAGGCGGAAATGTTCTTGTCCGGGTTTCCGTGGATACTGAAAACAACAGCGGAGAGTCAAAGGAAATTCTTGTGCAGATAGCTCCGGATCATCTGCCCGAAAACATCTCAGTGGGGAGAGTCATTCGGATATGGGGAGAGTACGTTATGCAGGGAGATACCGGGATGTTCCGTGCCTCGCATATCCGTAGCGGAGGATTCGGCGGTATGAGAAATGATCCTACGGGCGTGCGGTCCAGAATAGGCAGAGGCAGACCGGGCGGCGGCATGATGAGAGGCGGCGGTGTCGGCGGAGGAAACAGAGGGCATTGATGTTTCTTCAGGGGTCAGGGG
>DYRK01000310.1 GCA_020718785.1 Desulfatirhabdium butyrativorans
GAGAAAAATGACTATCCGTTCAAAACTGCTGTTCAATGCGCTGATTTCGGTAATATGTCTGCTTGTCACGGGCGGAATAGGCTGTTTTGTCACAGACAGAATCGCAGAAGTTTCCATGTCCATTGTTGAGACAGAAGCGATTCCTGTCAGCAATATCGCCGAGGTGGAAAGAAATATCTGGGAAATCTGGCTGCGTCTGATTGTTCATACGGGACTTACAGAACCGGAACAGATCAAAACAATTGATCAGGAGCTTTCCGACCTGAACGCGCATCTGAAGAGTGCATTGGAACTGCTGTCAAAAGATGAACCGTCATGGATTCAGACATTCCGAAAGGAATGGGCATCGTTTTCCGATATCGGCAGGGAGGCATTGGAACTCAGCCGGAATTATGCCAAAAAAGAGGCTCTTCAATTACTTATCGGAAAAGGAAGAACCTTATTCAACGGCATATTGGAAATGCTTCACCGCAATATCAGAAAGCATGACCAGCAGATGAAAAGACTTGCCGGAGATGCAGCCGGAACCCGAAACCGGGCTGTAAAACGGAGTATTGTATTGACTCTGACGATATGCTGCGCGCTGCTGGCATGGGGCATATTCATTATCCGTTCTGTGGGCAGAGCGATTCTTCATTCCCGCGAAACAGTTCGGAAGATTGCCGACGGAAATCTTTCTGTCCGATGGAAACTGAAAAGCCGTGATGAACTGGGAGAGCTGGGAGAGACATTGAATCTTATGGCTGAAAATCTGGAGAAAAAAGCCGCACTTGCCGAAAGCATTGCAGCAGGTGATCTGACCGAAGATATCCGGCTCAGTTCTCAGGAAGATATGCTTGGAAAATCTCTGCGGAAAATGACTCTCAGTCTCAGAAATATTCTCACCGCTGTGAACGGAGCCGCGTGTCAGGTCTCCTCCGGTTCGTATCAGATTTCGAAATCAAGCACCTCGCTTTCCGAGGGGGCATCGCAGCAGGCTGCTTCTATTGAGGAAATCACCAGTTCCATGACTCAGATCGGGTCCCAGACCCGGATGAATGCAGAAAATGCCTCACAGGCAAACCACCTTGCGGCTCAGGCTAAAGAAGCTGCCGGAACAGCCGCGGGAGAAATGGCAAAAATGACTGGTGCCATGAAAGATATCAGCGAATCGAGTCAGGCTATTGCCAAGATTATAAAAGTAATTGACGAAATTGCCTTTCAGACCAATCTGCTCGCGTTGAATGCCGCGGTCGAGGCAGCACGGGCGGGCCGTCACGGAAAGGGATTTGCCGTAGTTGCGGAAGAAGTCCGCAATCTTGCAGGCAGGAGCGCGAAAGCTGCCGGAGAGATTGCCGAACTGATCGGAAGCTCGGCGAGGAACGTGGAAAACGGAAATGAAATTGCAAAACAGACAGATCAGGCATTAAAGCGGATTGTGGAATTTTCGATCCGTGTGGCAGATGTGGTCAATGAAATTGCTGCCGCGTCCGATGAGCAGTCCGGCGGAATTGCTCAGGTGAATCAGGGGCTTGAACAGATTGATCGGGTGACGCAGCATAACACAGCCAATGCCGAGGAAACTGCGGCAGCGGCCGAGGAGCTTTCGGATCAGGCCGGGCAGCTTAGGCGAATTCTGATGCAGTTCAGGCTGAACGGAGCAGATACATATCAGCAGGCTGCTGCGGGGGTGACTCCTAATTCCCCGATTACTGACCGTGACTTTCAGGAACCTGAAAAAAAATCTGTTTCGGAAAAGAAAGACGGCAGCAGACTGATCCGCGATGACAGAAACACCTTAAAACCCGAAGATGTGATCCCGTATAATGACGACGGGCTTGATAATTTCTAGACCAAGATATTCCTGCCACCGTTATAATTTGCGCTTCTGTAAAACGCCCTATGCTTAACACAGACCCAAATCGTTTTTGCGGAGAAACGGTTTGCGTCTGTTTTAAGCAGGGCGTTTTACTGCCGATTTCGAAAGCGCAGATTATGCCAGTGGACAGTATAGATATGCCGGGAAAAGAGTCAAAATGAGGCAACTGAAAATATTGATTGTGGAAGACAGTCCGACCATAAGGATGGGGCTGGTTTCGGTGCTGAGGAAATTCGGCGCGGAAGTGATGCAGGCCGCGGACGGATCAGAAGGCTTTGACATTGCAGTGGCTTCACAGTTCGATCTGATTATTACCGATATTGACATGCCGGTAATGAACGGCCTTCAGTTATGTCAGGAATTGAAAAAACGCCCGGATACCCTTTCAATTCCCATCATTATCCTGAGTTCCGAGGAAAGCGAATACCATATTGAAGAAGGGTTCCGCGTGGGTGCGTCTGCATATATCAACAAAATGAATGCTCCGCGTGAGCTTGAGCGATGTGTCGAGGAACTTCTGCTCAAATCTGAAATCCTGCATAACCGTCTGATATTGGTGGTTGACGATTCCGCGGCGATCAGAGCCGTTGTCAAAGAAGGACTGATTAAGGAAGGATTTCAGGCTGTCACAGCGGCTCACGGCACAGAGGCACTGACAATACTGATTTCGCAGAAACCGGATGTCATTTTGTGCGATCTGGAAATGCCTGAGATGGACGGCATCTCTTTTTTTGAGACATTGCAGTCCCGGTCCCAATGGGCAGGTATTCCTTTTATTGTGATGAGTTCGATCAGTGACCGTTCCACCATGCGCCGCATGATGCGGAAAGGGGCTTCTGCCTATCTGGTTAAGCCCTTCAATATCGGGCAGTCAGTCATTATGATAGAAAAACTGCTTTCAGACCACTATCAGCTATTGCTCAGAGAAAAAGAACGCTTTATCGCGGAGCGGAACCTGATGCTGGGAAGTATTACAAGCCTTATTCAGGCACTTGAGGCCCGTGATCTCTACACCCGCGGACATTCGGATTCCGTGGCAAAAATAGCCGCCGGCATGGGCAGGCAGATGAGACTTTCCTCACGTGAAATCGAATGTATTGATATTGCAGGAAAACTGCATGATATCGGAAAAATCGGGATACGCGACGATCTGCTGCTGAAATCGGACAGACTCACAGATGAGGAATTTGAAATCATCAAACAGCATCCGGTGATCGGAGCCAATATTCTCAGACCCATACCGAGTCTTGCGGAAATCATTCCTGCGGTTCTGCATCATCACGAGCATTTGGACGGCAAAGGCTATCCATCGGGATTCAAAGGAACTCAGATACCGTTATGGGCAAGAATAATTTCGGTGGGAGATACCTATCACGCACTGATAAGCAACCGTCCCTATCGGAAGGGCATGAGTCATAAAGAGGCTGTGACAGTGATCCGGCATGTCTCAGGGACCCAGCTTTGTCCGGAATGCGTCAGCATTTTTTTGGAATGGGCAAAGAGTTCTGCCCTGAAAAAAGAAGATTTTTTTTCCTGACAGAAAATACATGCCGACCCGGAAAAAAAGCTCATCCGGAGTGCAAAACATACTGTTTTGCCACACTGCCGGATAAAAAATTATAATATGCTGATTTTATTAAAAACGATTTGCGTCTGTTTTAAGCAGGGGCGTTTTACAGTAAAACGGCTTTGCAAGCCGTTTTTTGTCTGTTTTCTCGTTCCCAAGCCCCGGCTTCCCGTGACGGGAGACTGCCCGAAGTCAGGGCTTCGGGCGCAGACACGTTCCCAAGCCTGGGCTTGGGAACGAGAAAAAAAATAAAATTCCGAGGGAATTTTATTTTTTCATTTCCGCACTCCTCGGTCCTTTGTCAGAAGCCTGACTGATCTGTGTATTATTTCAGGGATATGTTTCAGACAAGAGATATCTGAAACCGGAACTGCCGAATACGATTTTCCCTTCCTGTGAATACTCTTTTCACCCCATTGACTTTCCACCGCATTATTCTATGAAACAGAGAGTAATCCGGGATAAAGCATTATGCTTCTCTTTCATCGGACCGGTCTGAAGACTCCGGAGTGCAAAAGCCGATTTTATTGACATACCGGATAAGATGAAAAAACATCCGATGACAACTCTTTGATGACAGACGATAAAGGTCTGATGGAAAATTTTCCCGACATCATTGAAACAAATCTTGTTACCGAGCCGGGCTTGGGAACGGGAAAACGGGGGAAACACAAAACACAGCCGATCCGCCGGCGTTTATGGGTATGGGGGATGCTTTTGCTTATCGCCCTGGTCGCAGGAATATGGAATGAGATGAACACCTCTTTCTGGCAGTCCTACTGCCTGTCCCGCTATGCAGAAAAGCTTTCCTATACCGTGGAGCCGGGACCGAGCCGGGAAATTGTTTTTCCCAAATACGGTCCTTTCAACACACGGCGCGGATATGACCGGATACCGGATTTTCAGCGCAGATTGGAAGCCGGATATTTCACGGTTAAGGAGCAGGCGCGTTTTTCTCCGGAACTCCTGAAAATAGCCGAAAAAGGCATAACCCCGCCCTTTGAGTCAAAGCCGGCAGCCGGACTGCTTATCCGTGATGTCAGCGGCGCGGTTGTTTATGACGCGGCAGCCGGAAGTCAGGAATACAAGACATTCGAAGATATTCCGCCGCTGATCGTGAAAGCCCTTCTGTTCATAGAAGACCGGGAACTCGGCAATAAGGAACTTGCCTTCAAAAACCCTGTCATCAACTGGGAACGTTTTTCTTTGGCAAGCCTGCTTTATGTTGCAAACAAAGCCGGAATACCCTTGAAAATGGAAGGCGGCTCCACTCTTGCAACCCAGTTGGAAAAATACCGCTATTCCCCTGACGGAAACACGGGTTCGGGTTTTGAAAAGCTGAGACAGATGGCATCTGCCATGCTCAGGGTTTACAAAGACGGGCCTGAAACCCTCGGCGCAAGGGAAAAAATCATTCTGGATTATATCAACACAGCCCCGCTCGCGGCAGTGCCGGGCAGAGGTGAAATTTACGGAATCGGAGAAGGCTTTCTGTCATGGTTCGGCCTGAATTTATATGACGTATCCATAGCCCTTTTTTCTCCGGATACTTATCCGGAAAAAGCAAAAGTCTTCAAACAGGCACTGACGCTCCTGTGCGCGGTCAGGGCCCCCACTTATTATATGATACAGAATTATCCCGCATTGGAAACCCGGATGTCGGGTTATATCAGTCTTATGGAAAAAGAGGGTCTCATAAGCTCGGACTTTGCAGCCGGTGTCCGTAAGGCGCGGCTTGCGTTCAATCCGGAGAAATATGTGCCGCAGGCCGTTTCCTTTGCCATGCGTAAGGCATTAGGCGCGGTCCGCAGCAGACTGACGAAGACATTGGGCATTCCCGGATATTATGATCTGGACCGTATGGACATGGAAGTTGAAACCACCGTAAATGTGGGCTTGCAGAAGGAGATTGCCGCTCTGTTCGGAAAGCTCAGAGAACCCGAGTTTCTCAAAGAAAACGGGCTGAGAGGAGACCGGCTGCTTTCCACAGGAAATGCCGATGAGGTGATTTACAGTTTTCTGCTCTTTGAAAGCACTCCTTACGGCAATTGCCTGCGGATTCATGCCGACAATTTCGAGCAGCCCTTTGACATCAACGAAGGAATGAAACTGATTCTGGGCAGTACGGCAAAACTGCGGACACTTGCACATTATCTTGAAATTGTCGGACTGCTGTATCATGAAATCAGGAATACGGATGAAAAAGCCTTGAAAAGGTTTCCGGCAAAAGACCCTGTCACACGTTGGGTTGCCGGAAGATTAAGGCATAATCCGGCTCTGACAGAAGATGAACTTCTGGCAGAGGCATTGGAAAGGAGTTATTCGGCAAATCCCGAAGAAGAGTTTTTCACAGGTGGCGGGATTCAGACTTATGAAAATTTCCGTGCTGCCCACAATGACAAAATCCTTTCTGTCAGAGAGGCGACCGTCCATTCGGTCAATCTGGTCTATATCCGTCTGATGCGGGACCTCGCGGAGTTTCATAAGGCGCGGCTGCCGTATAATGAAAAAGAGGTTCTCGGAAACCCCGATGATCCGGATCGCCGGCATCTTCTGGAGTCTCTCGCGGATGATGAGGCAAAATATTATCTGTATCAGTTTTACAAATCCTATCAGAATCTGCCGAAGGATAAGATACTGGGGCAACTGCTGGGAAACCGGGCAGCATCGGCGAATTCACTTGCCGTCGCTTTTCTCGCATGGAATCCGGGCGCAGGGGAAGAAGCTTTGGCAAATTGGCTCGGCGAACAGAAAGTTGCCGTGTCTCCGGAACAGACGAGACATTTGTCTGCTTCTTACAGCAAGCCGAATCTGACTCTGGCGGATTACGGATTTCTGCTGAGGAAACATCCCCTTGAACTCTGGTGCGCGGGATATATGCTGCAGCATTCTGATGTGAAATGGAAAAAACTCATCGAGGAAAGCAGCAAAGCCCGCCATGCTGCCTATCAGTGGCTTTTTCAGCCTAACATGCTGAAAGCTCAGGACATCCGGCTGCATATCCGTATCGAAAGAGATGCTTTTGCCCGCATGACACCTTTTTGGCAGAAATTGGGATTTCCGTTTAAAAAATTAGTGTCATCGTATTCTACCGCTATCGGAAGTTCCTGCGATCAGCCCGCGGCTCTTGCAGAACTCATAGGTATTATTCTCAATGACGGTATCCGGCGTCCTTCGCTATCGCTAAAGCAGATACGGATCGGCTGCGGAACGCCTTACCACACGGTTTTCGATTGTTCGCCCAGACCGGGCGAGCAGGTCATGGAGCCTGCGGTGGCAAGGACTCTGCGCTCAGTGCTGGAAGCAGTTGTGGAGGATGGTACCGCGCGGCGTGTAAAAGGCGTATTTGTAAAACCTGACGGAACTCCGGTTCCTGTGGGCGGGAAAACCGGAACAGGAGATAACCGTTTTAAAGAATTCAATGCCAAAGGAGAGGTCGTAAGCTCGCGGGCATTGAACCGCACGGCAACCTTTGCCTTTTATATTGCCGACCGGTATTTCGGCGTCATTACCGCGTTTGTAACCGGCTCCGATTCTCAGGAATATTCTTTCACGAGCGCGTTGCCGGTAAATATCCTCAGACTGCTTGCTCCTGCCATCAATTCCCATATTGCTGT
>DYRK01000311.1 GCA_020718785.1 Desulfatirhabdium butyrativorans
TTTTATCCATAATTATAACGCTTCCCTTTCCCGATAAAAAACAGAGACATTTTTTTAATACTGTATATTGTTTTTAAAGGAGAAGTATTTTCTTAAAACCGGAAAATCACTTCCGAAAGAGGATTTTTCTCTTAAAACCGGAGAGAAACATAAAAAAAGTGTTACTGTGTTCTGCAATCTGTCAGAACCGGCAGCAGCCGGATATAGAATAAATTTCAGTCAGAAACTGAATAAAATTTATCACTGCTTGTACAGGACTCCCAGGAAAATAAATTCAAGTGCGTAAGTCCTATTATCTGCAAAAAGAAAAAATAAAATCCGGAGTGCTTTTTAATAAAATCGGCATTTCTGCACTCCGGATACATGAATCATTCCGGCGGAAGATTATCAAGAAATTCGAGGTCTTTGGTCTGAGTATTCTTTGAACCTACGGCAAGGATTTCGATTTTGTTGTCCTTTGTTTTTTTGAAATAAAGGCGTCCTTTGTAGGCAAATATGACTTCCAGAACAGTCTGCCGGCTTTTCTTTCCGAATACCTTCCGCTTGATGGTGACAAGATCGGGGTTGTCATTGAGCTGATGGATAACTTCTTCGGCTTTTATTTTCAGTTCATCGGCAAGACCGGCAAAGCCGCTCACAGCCCTTTCGTGAACCGAGAGATTTTTATAAAGCACCCGGAATCTTTTGATATCGGCATCTTTTGCTTTTGACCGGCTCTCTTTCCGTCCCCCTTTTTCTTCGGATTCTGTTATCTTTTCTTTAAGAGCTTCAAGTTCTTCCTGCTGCTCTTTCTGAAGAAGGAGATTTTGTCCGAGCCTTTTTTCAAGTTTCACAATCTCTTCTATCATGCCGTCTTCATTGGCGCTGGCTCTGCTCTTTTCATCATCAAGAGCCTTTTTTATTCTCAGCGATTCGGCAGCCAATTTTTCCCTGTCCTGCATCAGAGACCTCAGACGCTCGTTATGAAGCCTTTCAAGGTCCTGAAGCCGTCTGATTTCTTTGTCTTTTTCAGACTCGGACTGTCCGGCTTTTTTAATGCCGAGCCTGTAGTAATAATAAAAAACAAGCAGGGAAAAAAATGTATAAAAAGCGAGAATAGCGAAGGACAGCAGGGTATTGTGCCCGAGTTTCAGATCAACTGTCAGCACAAGCCCTTCGTTCATCAGTCTGTAGTTTTCCGCGGCAGTCTGCACGGTATCAGACCGAGGAAGGTCATGTTCTTCTTCGAAAAACAAAGGATATAAGACAGTGCCTTGCTTTGTGATGACGTTTACCGTCAGTTTCACTCCGTAAGCCAGCAGCCGCTTACTCTGAAGATAGGCATTGATATTTTTGCCGACCGTATCTTTCAGGCTTGTATTTCCCTCAAGCAGAGGGCGCGTATCGCCGATGTAAATATTTCGGATTTCAGCCGAATATCGGGCATTAAGATAACGCTCCAGAGACTGTGCGGAAAATATATAAAAAAGCGGCGGCAGCAGGATACATAAAATAACTATTTTAAATGAAAGAAATTTCATGGCGATAAATAAGTGAGAAATGAAAAAGTGAGAAAAGAGAAATTTTCACTTCTCATTTTCTCACTTCTCACTTCTCACTTCTCAATTTTCACTTCAGATTTTCCAACACGGTTTTTGCCTCATCCGCGCCCGGAAATTTCGGGTCCAGGCTCAGGGCTTTTTCCAGTTCTTCTTTGGCCTGATCTTTCATCCCTTTCTTGTAATAAGTCATTCCGAGATGGAAACGGACCGTCGCATTTTCAGGAATCTTTTTGATGCTGTCTTCGAATTCAAGCACCGCTCTGTCGTAGAGTTCCTTTTTATAATAAATCCACCCGAGCGTGTCCATAACTCCCGGATCATCGGGAAGTTTTTCTTTTGCCTGCTGTGCATATCCCAGCGCGACATCAAGGTCTCCCTTTTTCTCGGCAAGCAGATAGGCCAGATTGTTTGCCGCAGGCGAGAAATTCGGAGCTATCTCAAGTGCTTTCCTGTAGCTTTGCTCCGCGAGATCGGACTTTTTCTGGGCATCGTAAATAACGCCCATTGCCATATAAGGTCCGGGCTGGTTCGGGGCTTTTTCAAGGATGGCTTTGTACTGGGCAAGAGCCTCTTCTTCTCTTTTGCCCTGAACATAAATCTGTGCCAGCGCATAATAAGCCTGCATCATATCGGGATTTTTATCCAATGCGCTCTTAAAAGCTTTTTCCGCTTCCGCGTTTTTGCCGTCAGAAAGATAAAGCCCCCCTTTCAGGTTATAGACAATTGCCGCAGCCACAGGCGAATCCTTCACCGTTTCAAGCTGCGCGTCACATTTTTTGATTGCCGTGGCAATATCTTTCTTTGCCGAATACAGAAGAATCACATTGGTAAACACATCCATGAGTCTGGGATTGAGAGACAGAGCCTGCTCGAAGTTTTTCATTGCCGCATCCTGATTGCCCTGCACCCGGTGCAGAAGCCCGAGGCGGTAATAGCCTGCCGGGTTTTTGGGATCTGTTTTGATCATGGATTCGAACATAGCCTGCGCTTCCGGATATTTTTTCTGATACATGCAGGAGTTTCCCAGAATCAGCTTTGCCTGATAATTTTCCGGCAGTTTCGCGAGAACTTCTTTGGCTGTTTTCTCAGCCTGATCAAAGTTGCGCTCACGAAGATAAATATCGCCCAGCAGGAGTTTTGCGCCTGCATAATCCGGCAGCAGTCTGACGGCTTCCTCAAGCGATGCCTTGGCTTCGCGGGTTTCACCCTTTCCTATATGGGCAACCCCCTTGAAATAATGGGCGCGTTCGGCTTTCGGATCATCTTTGATCAGCGAGGCAAGCAGTTTGACAGCCTCGTCAAATTCACGCCTGGAGACCAGCATTTCTCCTTTGAGCAGAAGGGTAGGAAAATACTTGGGATTTTTTGCCAGAATATCGCTGATGTATTTCTCAGCTTCCTCAGGTTTTTTTTCCCTGAAATAAAATCTCGCGACAGAGTGCATCACACCGATGTTGTCGGGCTGAATATCCAATGCTTTCTTATACATGGCCAGGGCTTTGTCTTTGTTGCCGCCGAGATCGTAAAATTTGCCTGTAACCATATAGACCGATACATTCTCAGGATCAATTTCCATTGCCTTGAGATAGGTCGCCTCTGCCTTGTCGCGTTTTCCCTGCTGAAAATAAAAATTTGCCAGCGTCATATAGATGTCAACATTTTTGGGATCAAGTTCAAGAGCTTTGGTGATTTCAGCTTCGGCACGCGCGAAATCCTTTCTGTCAATATAGAAATTGAACAGGTCAATATGCGGTTTTACCGCGGCAGGTTCACGCGCCAGCGTATCTTTGAGAATTTTTTCAGCCTCATCGAATTTGTTCTGGCGTTGCAGCAGACGTGCCAGCGCGGTGTATGCACGATCCTGTTTGGCATCAATTTTCAATATCTTCTCAAGTGCAGCCTGTGATTCGGCGAAATTTTCCTTTTGTTCAAGGATGCCGGCACTCAGGTATAATGCCTCGATATTGTTTCCGTCTTTGCCGAGAACCTTGTCCGTTCTCGTTTTGGCTTCATCAAACTGTCTGCCCAGAAAATAAAAAGTCGCCATTCGGAGAAGGACATCCGTGTTGTCCGGCACAAGCCTTTCGAGGATGGAGTATTCGGTGAAGGTTTCTTCGGCTTTTGCCAGTTTGAGATAAGATTCAGCCAGTTTCATCCGGGCGTCAATGTATCGGGAGTCAATGTTCAGCGCGTTTTTAAGCTCAATCACAGCGTTCTGATATTCCCCTTTTTCGAAGTACGCGCTCCCCTTCTCAAAATAAGCGGCTTTCTTTTTTTCATCGGCGGCTTTCTTTTCATCCTCCGATTCCCGGCAGGCGCAAACGGCAAGGGACATCAGAAGGAAAAAGAAAAAGAACTTCGCGAAATGCTTCATTTTTTACCTCCGTAACTGTTAATAAGAATTGTTGACCTGTTTCAAGCTCTGAAAAAATCATTTTTTCCGAAATTGTTGCGGTTCTTTTATCAAGCCGGGAGAACAAATGCAATAGAGAAGCAGCTTTTTTTTATCAGAAAAGAACAATTCCCAAATCAACTGTCTGATATTGATAAGTTATATTTTTTATTGCACAGAAAATTCTCAATACCGGGATTTCACAGCCGCGGATGAACATTGTACTCTTAATCAAAACGCAGTTGCATGATTTTTAACCGCTGATGGACGCAAATAAACGCCAATCAGTCAGGAAAATAAATTCAAATGCGTAAGTCCCAAAAAAATTGACACAGCCTTATTATGCTGTTATCAGTGAATTGAAATCCCCTTTGACGGACAGGCTGTTTTTTTCAGGGAAAGCGTTGACAGACATGAACAAATATAAAAAATATAAAATTGATATGCTCACGATTTTTGCCGCTGTTTTTCTTGCCGCGGCATTCTGCACAGGCTGTCCCGCGCTCCGTGAAATGACCGAGGATGCGCTGGATTTCGGCTACCGTAAAAACCTTGAACAGACCCGAGCCGACATGCTTGACGGGCATACCGTCGAATTGCAGATTGACCGGAAGATTTCGGAAGCTGTGGAACAGATGGTCAGCACATTGAAGCCTCGGTACAGATGGCATGTTCTGAGAAAATACCGGCTCGGCTTTCTGGAGGTTTTCGATATTGACCGGATGCAGGTCACGCGGCTGCATAACTATATTACCGAAAAAAGCCTGACTTTTTCCTTTCTGCACCCGGATATTGCGGAAAATTTCAATATTGTGGAGCGGTTTCTGATCAAAGATGTCATAAAAGAATTGTTTTTTGAAAATACGGACCGTTTCATCTATTATAACTCATTGGAGATTGAATCTTTCTATTTTTCAATGTATTATGAAGAATTGAAAAAGTATCCGGGAATCATTGATCAGAAATTGGCCAAGCGGCTGGGGAAAGTTTACAGCGTTGATATTATCGAAACCGGTGTTGTAACAGAATCAAATGATTTCATTGATATTAACCTGCGTATGATTGAAACCGAAAGGGGACGGGTTGTGGCAGTCGGCTCTGTTAAAATCGAAAAAACAGAACCGGTAAGGAAATGGCTTGATGAAACGGTCGGTTCGAATATTGTCTGGCCGGGCAGTTTCCGTTGATGTCTGTGTGATACTGAACACGGTTATAACCTCATCTTGCAGATACAGACTCCTTTGCGACAAGCAAGCGCAGCATTCGCAGCAGGGTGGGCAGCAAGCTGCCCACCCTGCATTCAGGTTCATTCACATTCACTCATATTCAGCCGGGCAAGCCCGGAAGATGAGCCGTAATCCCTGCTTAGACACAATCCTTGCAGATTAGACACACGCCCATCAATGATCCATGATAACAAGGACTGATTCAATGGAAATATTAATAGAACTTTTACCGACGCTCCGGGTTTTATCACGGGCAGACAAGCTGCGTGCTGTTCAATATCTGGTTTCCGAATTGGTCAGAGATGAGGACACGGGTCTGCTGAGGTCTGACAAGAGTTATCCGGTCTGGTCGCCTTACGATGCTCATGAGGCTGCGGATATATTGCTGAAAGCTTTGGAGGCGGATAAAAATGGCTGAAATGATACAATACCTCTTTTCCGCAACAGAAAAATCGGGCGGCATCAGATTTCCGTATCTTCCGCTGATTCTGACTCATCGGGGGAATTCCTTATCTGTTTCAGGACTTTTGGATACGGGAGCGACAGTGAATGTTCTGCCGTACAGTATGGGAAAGAGGCTCGGTGCTGTATGGGAAGAACAGACAGTATCGCTTCAACTGACAGGCAATCTGTCCCGCTCAGATGCCCGCTCACTGGTTGTATCGGCTGCGGTTGCGGAATTTGAGCCGGTTCGGATGGCTTTTGCTTGGACAGAGGCGGACAACATTCCTCTGATTCTGGGACAGGTGAACTTTTTCATGGAATTTGATGTGTGTTTCTTCCGCTCCCGGTCAGTGTTTGAGATCAGACCGAAAGCCGATAACAGTTGAGGTTGTGCGTAAAAATCTGCAAGGATTGCTTTGAACCTTTGCATTCAGCCGGGCAAACCTGAAAAGCGAGCCGTGATCCCTGTTTATACACAATCCTTGCAGATGGGTCAATGCAGCACATCAGCAGCAGGGTGGGCAGCAAGCTGCCCACCATAGAGGGTGTTTGAAAATCAGTATCAGTCCTGCAGGGACTTCTGAAAACAGCCCGGCAATTCATTGCCGGGGCGTATGCAGGACGGTCGGGAACATACCGTTTTTTTCCGGCCCCGGCAATGAAATGCCGGGCTGTTGCCGGTCGTCCATATAGGACTGAAAATAATTTTTAAACACTCTCTAATATCCGGGATTTTGAAAACTGCGATATCCGAATTTTTAATCCTTTCGATGAGTAAATGTTTTTATGATCTCTTTTTTGAGCGCGCCAGGAGGCGGGGGTTCAGGAGGAGCGGCGGCTTCTCCCCCGAAAAAATCCATACTTTCCAGAATCAAAAAACCTCTTATAATCGGAGTGCCTCTGATTCTCTTCGCACTGCTCTTATTTTACGGAGACTCTTATATCAAAGAGATCAAAGAGAAATTGAGACAGACAGATGAGAACCGCAAGCAGATCGCCGATTTGCAGAATACAGTCAAAAAATTGCAGACAGATATCGAAACACTGAAAAAACCAAAGCCCGCTGAAATCACTGTAAGAAGCGACATTGTGCCGCCCCCTGTCAATCCGCCTGAAATACCGGCAGCAACTCAACCGGATGGAAAACCGCTTCAGAATGATTTGAAAGTGTTCAAAATTGACAATGTCGGCGAACTGTGGAAAGAAATAGGGCTGATTCGCACAGATATTGATGTGATTAAAGAAAAGTGCTGCAATGAAGCCGAACCACTCAGAATCGAGATAGACAGTCTCGGTGACCGCCTGAATAAATTGCATCCGGCGGATTTTAATCCTCAGACGCCGAAAAAGCAGGAATTGCCTCTGAAAGAAGCCGAGCCTGCAAAGCCGATTGAGACATCGGAACGTCCGGTCAAAAAATTGCCTCCGAAAAAAG
>DYRK01000312.1 GCA_020718785.1 Desulfatirhabdium butyrativorans
TGAAAGGGGTAAGCCTCATGTTGCAGGAAACAACCGTAGAATTGTAATTTTTATGAAATAAAAAGACTTGAACTATCGGGTATCAGTGTGTTACAGAGTCTCAGTGAAAATGTCCTGACCGCTCCCGGCTGATTGACAAATCAGCCTATGCTTGGGCTTGGGATTTGTCAATCCCAAGCGAGCATTACAGAGTCTCAGTGAAAATGTCCTGACCGCTCCCGGCGGATTGACAAATCAGCCTATGCTTGGGCTTGGGATTTGTCAATCCCAAGCGAGCATTACAGAGTCTCAGTGAAAATGCCCCGACCGCTCCCGGGGGATTGGCAAATCCGCCGATGCTTGAGATTTGTCAATCCCAAGCGAGCATTACAGAGTCTCAGTGAAAATGTCCTGACCGCTCCCGGCGGATTGACAAATCAGCCTATGCTTGGGATTTGTCAATCCCAAGCGAGCATTACAGAGTCTCAGTGAAAATGTCCTGACCGCTCCCGGCGGATTGACAAATCAGCCTATGCTTGGGATTTGTCAATCCCAAGCGGGCATTACAGAGTCTCAGTGAAAATGCCCTGACCGCTCCCGGCGGATTGACAAATCAGCCTATGCTTGGGATTTGTCAATCCCAAGCGAGCATTACAGAGTCTCAGTGAAAATGCCCCGACCGCTCCCGACGGATTGGCAAATCAGCCTATGCTTGGTATTTGTCAATCCCAAGCGAGCATTACAGAGTCTCAGTGAAAATGCCCTGACCGCTTCCGGCGGATTGGCAAATCCGCCGATGCTTGAGATTTGTCAATCCCAAGCGGGCATTACAGAGTCTCAGTGAAAATGCCCTGACCGCTCCCGGCGGATTGACAAATCAGCCTATGCTTGGGATTTGTCAATCCCAAGCGGGCATTACAGAGTCTCAGTGAAAATGCCCTGACCGCTCCCGGCGGATTGACAAATCAGCCTATGCTTGGGATTTGTCAATCCCAAGCGGGCATTACAGAGTCTCAGTGAAAATGCCCTGACCGCTTCCGGCGGATTGGCAAATCCGCCGATGCTTGTGATTTGTCAATCCCAAGCGAGCATTTCGGGAGAATTTTCAATCTGCTGAGTCTGGGAGATTATCCGGAGGTGTGCAAGGTCTCAGAAAAATCTTGCACGCCTCCTCCATGACAAATATCGTCCGAAAAAACAATGAGCTAACAGGAGGAAAACATGAAAAAAAGATTGAAACAGGCGGAATTACTTATTGTGCTGCTTATGCTGCTGTCAGCGGATGCTTCAGGCAGTGTGTCGCAACGGATTGTAGGCGGGAATACGGCAGAATCCGGGGAATATCCGTGGATGGCAGCGATTGTTGATGCGGGCAAAAGCGATATTTATGACGGACATCGCTGCGGAGCCGCGCTGATTGACTCCGGATGGGTTGTTACGGCAGCGCATTGTGTGAAAGACGAATGGACCGGCAGGACTCTCAGCGTCGGTGATATTGACGTGGTTTTGGGAGTCTCTGATCTTGAAAATGACAGCGGAGAACGCGTCGGAGTCCGAAGAATTATCTCTCATCCGGATTATGACTCATGGACTATGGATTCGGACATTGCACTGATCGAACTGGAACACGATGTCTCATATAAGCCGATTGCTCCGGTTTCGGATGACAATTCCCTTGAAGGCTATAATGCGGTCGTAATAGGCTGGGGCGTTACAGAACCGGAAGGATGGGAACTTTCTTCTGTTTTGCAGGAGGCTTCTGTTCCGATTGTCTCAAATGAGGTATGCAACGAAGCTTACAGTCAAAGCAGCGAGCCTTCCGACTGGTGGGCATGGTGGTTCGGATATCAGCAGAATGACGAGATCAGCGATAATATGCTGTGTGCAGGAGATGCCGAAGGCGACAGAGATTCCTGTGCCGGAGACAGCGGCGGACCTTTGGCAGTACAGGAAAACGGAACATGGAAACTGGCAGGTATTGTGAGTTGGGGGGAAGGCTGCGCGGAACCGGGATATTACGGAGTCTATACACGTGTGTCCCAATTCTCGGATTTTATTGAGCAATGGCTGTCTTCAGCAGTAGTTTCTTCCTGCGGAGACTTCAACGGAGACGGTGTGGCGGACCGCAATGATCTGAATGACAAATACCGGGAAGTCAGAGATGAACTGAATCTTTGGGTACGGGAATGCTGGAGTCCGAAAAAAGACTGCGGCGACTATACGGGCAACGGACGAGTGACGGTCACGGACTGGGTTGAAAAGTACAGCGACATGAATCAGGAGCTAAACGAGTGGATTCGGGAATGCTGGGAACCCGAGTCCTGAGTAACGACCTCCGACAGTTCCGGATACCTTCTTTCGCAGTCATTCCCGCGAAAGCGGGAATCCAGATAAACCCAGACAGTCAGGAGCAGCAATTCTCATTTTGAAAAACGGCATCGGACATTATCTGCGGAAATAGCCGGAATCTCCCTTTATGTAAAGCGGGTTTGAAACCCGCTTTACGTCAAAATGAGAATTGCCGAAAAGAGTCAAAGAGCCTTGACATTCGCAGCCATTTTAGGATATAAAAGTAAAATTTCTAAAAAGCCTGAGCAGTTATGCACTTTCATGGCGAAGGCAAGCCTTAATATGATTAGGAGAGGTGGCAGATGGAACAGATAATTGACTCGATTCTCAAGATTCTTAAAGAAGATAAAACGTGGCAATGGTTCTTTTCGGGCAGCGGGGTTGCTCTGTTTGCATGGCTTATCAGGAAATGTTTCAACAAGGATAAAAACAAGAAGGATTCTCAAATAGAAGAAAGAACCCGCGCCGGTGTGAAGGGAACCAAATTCGTCATTCAGGCAGAAAAGGTTCATGGGGTTGTTCAGGCGGAGAATATCGGCAACTTGAAACAGAACTTTGGGAAGTCGTCTGAGGATGAATGATGACAGATGAGCCGAAATATAAGACGGAAGGCAAGGAGATTCAGGGGATTGTCCAGACTGGAAAAATCGAGAAGTTTATACAGATTTTCAAAGGGAACTATTCCGATAAGAATAATCCCTTGATGGTGTTGGTTATCATCGTAATCACATCATTCATGCTGACAAAAATTTTTCTCAGCGACCGATTTCTTTCCGTCGTAAAGACCAAAGGGGAATGGGAGATATTGCTTTCCAGCCTTGCGCCTCCGGTAATCTGCATCGCCTTCATTCTGTCGCTGTCAAAGGCATATCGGAACATCAGCAAGGCTCTGATATTCTTTGTTTTGATTCCCTTATTTGCTGCAACCACCTCTTTAGTGGCGGCTTGGTATATTTTGGAAAAGCCGTCATTTCCCGATCTTGTCAGACCGCTGATACCCTTCCTAAGCAAATTACCGCCCTCGGAGGCGGTTCCGCCGAATCCGTCCGTATCTGATAAACCCCCTATTGAACCCGGAAAAGATTCTGTTAAACCCGGAGAATCCTCTGATATGACAGGAGAAAAATCTGATAAACCCGGAGAAATATCCGAACCCCAGAGTGGGACAAAGCCGGGAATGAAAGATCAGACCGGTTCAAAGGAATCTTCCTCAAGACTAGGCGACCATATCTTCAATGCTTTGGGAATGAAATTCGTTTACATTCCCCCGGGAACTTTCATGATGGGAAGTCCGGAAAGCGAACTGAGAGGAAGAGCGAGCTTTAGGCTGGTTTATGGACAGCATCGGGTAACCCTGACACAAGGTTTTTACATGCAGACCACGGAAGTGACTCAGAAACAGTGGCGGGATGTCATGGGCAACAATCCGTCCTTTTTCAAGGAATGCGGCGACGACTGCCCGGTTGAACAGGTTTCATGGAATGATGTTCAGCGGTTTATAGAGAAACTGAACCTCGACTCCGCTCGGTTGCCGGTAGGTGAGCGAAGCCGAACCTACCGTCTGCCCACTGAAGCGGAGTGGGAATATGCGGCAAGGGCCGGAAGCGAGACCTATTATTGTTTCGGCGATGATGCGGCTGAGTTGGGAGAATATGCATGGTACATTGAAAATTCGGGTGGAAAGACTCATCCGGTCGCACAGAAACAGCCGAACAAATGGGGACTGTATGACATGCACGGCAATATATGGGAGTGGTGTCAGGATTGGGATGGTGGATATCATTCCGCTGATGTCACTGATCCTACAGGTCCCCATAGCGGCTCGTACCGTGTCAATCGGGGCGGCAGTTGGGGCGAAGGCGCTCAGAACTGCCGCTCGGCGTACCGGTTCATGTACTCGCCTGGCAGCCGGCTCAGCCACTTCGGGTTCCGCTTGGTTCTGCTTGCAGGTCAGCATAAGTCTGAACCCTGATTTTCAGGATTAAGGGATTTTCCTGATTTCTGTTCAGCCCTTCATGCCGGTCTTCCGGAGTGCAAAAATAGAGCGCAGCGATTTTTTGCATATATTCAGGCAATCCGGCAGGAGTGCAAAAAAGCGCTTCGCTCTATTTTTGCACTCCGGATTGCAGGGCATGTCGGCGACATGCCCTATCCGAAAATAGCTCGGCAATTCATTGCCGGGAAGGAGATGATCGAATATGAAAAAATATGATAAGGTTTTAAGCTATTGCTTTTTTACAGGGATTCTGTTTTTTTCTCATATTCTGCCCGTATTCGGTCAGAACGATGAAGATGTAAAAACGGTTGTAGTAAAACAGGGCCAGAATGTCAGAGATTTGGCAGAGGCTTATCTTGATGATCCTAACCTGTGGATGGAAATTCTCCGGGTAAACGGACTGAAATCGCCTGCTGACGTGAAGCCGGATATGAGTTTGAAAATTCCTGTTGTTATCATCAAAGCCAAAAGCGAACTGAAACGCGCGCAGGAAGCTGTCAACGAAGCCTCAAAATCCGGAGCCAGAGTTTCTGCTCCTGACATTATTGCCGAGGCAATCCGGCTCCAGAATGATGCTCTTGCCAGATACAAGGAAAGCAGGTGGGATGAATGTTTTCAACTGGCGCGGTCCGCTGCGGAAAAAGCCGGGGAAGCTGCTGAAAAAAGTAAGATAAGCGAAGGTGATACAGGCGAGGCTGTTCTGAGTGAACGCAAAGGAATGGTGCAAAGCCGCAAGCCTTCGGATCAGGTCTGGAATGATCTGCCCCTGAATTCGGTGCTGATGGAAGGCGAGAAAGTGCGTACTCTTTCGGAAGCTTATGCTGAAATCCGTTTCAAAGACGGCAAACGCATCCGTCTGACAGAAAATTCCCAGATTGTCATCAGCAAAGCCCAGTCCGATATTACGGAAAACAAAGAAGCTTCCAGCGTGAGTCTGACCAAAGGCGATGCTTATGTGCTGCTGGAAGGAAAGCAGCAGTCACTGGTTCCAGATAAAGTTCAGGATACTGTCTCATCCGGAAAATTGCTTCTGCCGCCGGAACTGATTTCCCCGGTAAACGGAACCACTCTTTTCTTCAGGTCGGATCAGAATGATGTGACATTGGAGTGGAATGATGTTGCCGATGCCAGCGCGTATTGGCTGGAAATTGCCGCGGACCGGGCATTCAAAAAAACAGTTCTGAACCAGAAAGGTCTCAGGCAGAGTTTTTTCGGAGAACATCAGCAGCTTAAAGACGGAATGTATTACTGGCGCGTGGCAGCGGTGAATTCCAACGGCTTTCCCGGGACCAGCAGCAGGGTAAGGTTTTTCAGGATTATCAATGACAATTCTCCTCCCTATTTAGTAATACATTCTCCCATGCCCGAAGAGATCACAGCGGAAAATCCTGTCAAAGTGGTCGGAGAAGCCGAACAGGATGCTTCGGTGTATTTTGACGGAAAACCCGTCGGGATTTCAGAAGACGGGATATTCAGATTTGATTTTCCGCTTACAAAAGGGGAAAATGAAGTTAAAATCGAGGCAAAAGACAAAGCCGGAAATGTGACTGCTCTGACTCGTTCCGTGGTGTTTTCTCCGAATACGGACGTTCCTATCAGTTACGACGCGGTTTTGCCTCAGATCGCTCCCAGACATTTTATCACACGTTACAGGGTATTTAATCTCACCGGTGAGACTGAACCGAAAACTGCTGTGTCTGTTCATGCCGAAGGCAGTTCCCCGACAGAGATGGGCAGACCCGGATGTTTTGCAGATGATTCGGGCAGATTTCAGCTCAATCTGCCGCTGGCACAGGACAAAACCCGATTTATTCTTTCGGTGACATCTCCGGGCGGGCATCTGACACGCGATGCCTTTGTTGTGGAACGTGACAGCCATCCACCCGATATCCGGCTCGACGAAGAACCGCCTGATGCAATGACAGTCGAGGAACTTCATCTGAAAGGAAAAGTTTCCGAAGAAAGTACGCTTTCGGTAAACGGCAAAGAAATACCATGTACGGATACGAAGTTTGATGCTCTTGTCAGACTCGCAGCCGGGACAAACAGCATTAAGATCACTGCACAGGATAGGGCAGGAAATTTTTCTTTTTTGGAAAGGAAAGTCATTCTGGATCAGCAGGCTCCGAATTTCCTGACTTTCACTCTGTCTGCACAGGAGGCTCAGGGCGGCGAAAGCCTGGGTATCACAGTGTC
The DNA here is from genome assembly GCA_020718785.1 of Desulfatirhabdium butyrativorans. GTDB lineage: Bacteria > Desulfobacterota > Desulfobacteria > Desulfobacterales > DYRK01 > DYRK01. Next base: position 6,521 of record DYRK01000312.1, read on the forward strand.
AGCCGAGGACGAATCCGGTCTGGAATCTTCAGCCGAGTTCGGGCTGAGAGCCGGTGATTATGTGCATACCGGATTTCTGAAGCTGAACAAAGCCACGCGGTCATATCATGGCACGGTGAATCTTCCCCCGCTCGCCAAAGGCAGAATAGGGCTGGATTATGTGAAACTGGCTGATTATATGGGAAATAAGAAAACCTATCAGGTCGGGCAGGGCGGATGAACGGCGTGATTCCGTTTTCCGGCAATGAATTGCCGGGCTGTTTTCAGAAGTCCCTGCGGGACAAAAAATGACCGGCTGCTACTTTTTAAAAACCCTCTGCAGACGGACGATTTGCCGCTCGGACAATTTTTATCTCTTGACTCTCAATTTCAGATAGGTTATAGGGAATATCCGAATCAAATTGCAGATGATTTTTTGAAACCCTGAATGCCGGTTCGTCAGTTGAAATCCTGAGACGTAATTTTCCTCGTTCCCAAGCCCCGGCTTGGGAACGCATCTGCGCCCGAAGCCCCG
>DYRK01001035.1 GCA_020718785.1 Desulfatirhabdium butyrativorans
TTTGCTTGATTTTTCCTGAAAACATTCATATAGTTCTGTCGGAGGTGCAACAGAAGGATATGAAAAATCTGTTTTTATCTTTTGTTTTTATAGCTGTTTTGACAGGAATATGCGCCGGATACACCGGAGAGCTTGAAATCCGAATGACCGCTGACAGACTTTCCATGTACGCGGATCAGGTTCCCCTGCAAAAAATTCTGCGGCGCATGGCAGGTATGGGAATCAAAGTCCGCATAGATCCGAAGCTGAATCCCGATATTTCCGTGAGATTTGAAAACCGCGAGATACAAAGCGCGCTGGGTTCTATTCTCAAATCATTGGATCATGTATTGCTGTGGGACGCTGTCGGAATGCAGCAGGAACGCACATTCCGGCTTTCTGAAATTCAGGTGTTCAGATCAGGCAGAAAAGACCTTATGAAACCGCTGGAAAGAAATTCGCTGACGATTGCGAAAAATCCCAAAGACGGGTCATTATTTGTCAAAGATGAAATTCTTCTGAAATTGGCTCCGGGAACAGGCGATTCGGAATTCAGAAAAATTCTGGAAAAAATCGGCGGGACTGTGATCGGCAGGAATACCGCGCTGGGATTGTATAGAATCCGCTTGCCTGAAAACACGGATGTGCCTGCACTTGCCGAACTGATTTCAAAGTATCCCAAAATTGCCGAAGCAAAACCGGATTATGCTTATTCCATTGCAGTTCCGAGTGATCTTTTTTCCGGAATCGGCAATACCGCGGTTCCCGCGGCAGACGGCTCTGTTCCCATAGCGATACTTGATACGGGTCTTGCGCGTGATGCGGACATGGATAAAGTAGTCCGAGCTTCGCTGGATGCTTTGAATCCGGATGATCCCATCTCGGATTCTCAGGGACACGGAACTCAGATGGCACTGATTGCATCGGGGATTATCAAGCCTTACGGCATTGCCGAAGACAAATCCGAAATCCGGCCGCCCATTATTCCCATCAGGGCATTTGACGACAACGGCTTCACTTCGGATTTCGGTATTATGAACAGCATTGATTTCGCGCTGAAAAACGGGGCAAGAGTCATGAGCCTGAGTTGGGGATCGGAAAACAAAAGCGAGTTTCTCGAAGATGCCCTCGATTATGCGGATTCGAAAAATCTCATTATTGTCGCGGCTGCGGGAAACAAACCCACCGGAAAACCGTTTTATCCTGCGGCATATTCATCGGTGATTGCTGTTGCAGCACTGGAACCTGACGGCAAACCCTGGGAAAAATCGAATTACGGAAGTTTCGTTGATCTGTCCGCGCCCGGATTTGCGACCATGCCGGTGGGCTACAAAGGCGATCCCGGAACTTATGCCGGAACGTCAATTTCCACCGCGTTTGTGGCGAACCGTGTTGCGGATTATCTGTCCAAGCATCCTGATGCGACAAAGCAGCAGGTTTATAAAGCATTGAAGGATATGTTTTAAATACAGAGTGCAAAAACAAAG
>DYRK01000016.1:0-8273 GCA_020718785.1 Desulfatirhabdium butyrativorans
ACCGAAGCCGGGGCTTCGGGAGCAGATGCGTTCCCAAGCCGGGGCTTGGGAACGAGGAAAAAAACATTGTTCACATTTTTAATTATTCTCTATTACAGTTCATTGTTTTTTTCAACTGAAAATTAAGCATGGCCGGAAATCGGGGAAAGAATTCTGTATCCCTGAGCAGGTTTTATCGGATTCAACTTATTGAAAACAGATAAAATCACATTTTCTTGACAATCAGGTTTCATTTCTTAATTTTATTCTGAAACAGTTAAGATGAAACATCACTGTGTTGCTTTTACAGGCTTGATGTGTATAATATTTCAGACTTCCGGCAAAACGATTTTTCAAATCGTTTGGCAAAGCGATTTTGCAGACCGTCCGGTAAAACGATTTTGCAGATCGTTTAAAGCATGAAGGAGAAACATGGCTTTCGAGGAATTGAAACAAAGGATCGAAGAAAAACATCACCTTGTCAACAGTATCAGAAGTGAAGTCGGAAAGGCTGTTGTAGGGCAGCGGGAACTGATTGACGGTCTGCTTATCGGATTGTTTTGCAGCGGACACATTCTTATCGAGGGGGTTCCGGGGCTTGCCAAGACCAGCGCGGTCAAAGCCCTTGCCGCCACGGTTCATGCGGATTTCAAGCGGATTCAGTTTACCCCGGACCTGCTTCCGGCAGACCTTGTCGGAACCGAGGTTTATCGCCCCAAAACCGGAGATTTCACCATCAAAAAAGGTCCGATTTTTCACAACATCATTCTTGCGGATGAAATCAACCGCGCACCGTCGAAAGTTCAGTCCGCGCTGCTGGAAGCCATGCAGGAACAGCAGGCAACCATCGGAGATACCACTTTTCCTTTGCCTGATCCTTTTCTTGTGCTGGCAACCCAGAATCCCATCGAACAGGAAGGCACTTATCCGCTGCCCGAGGCTCAGGTTGACCGGTTCATGCTCAAGCTGATTATCGCTTATCCGGATAAAACTCAGGAAAAAGAGATCATGAAGCGGGTGGGATTCGAGGCTCCGTCCGAGATCAGACAGGTGCTTGAACCTTCACGGCTCAATGAAATCAGTTCCCTTATCCGGGAAATTTATGTGGATGACAAACTCAGGGATTATATTGTGGATATCGTCTTTGCCACACGGAATCCGAGGGCGTATAAAATTGACATTGCCAATTATATTCAGTTCGGAGCATCTCCGCGCGCCACGATTTTTCTGAGTCTGGTTGCCAGAGCCTACGCGTTTCTTCAGGGAAGAGCTTATGTCACACCGCAGGATGTGAAAACAATCGCGGCGGATGTTCTGCGGCATCGTATTATTCTGACTTATGAGGCTGAAGCCGAAGATATTTCATCGGATCAGATTATCGCCCATATTTTCGATTCGGTCACGGTACCCTGATGCCCCTAAAATGACAATTAAATGGCATTCTGATGCCGGGCAGGAACAGATTCGAATGAAGCTGAAGGCTTACAAACAGAAGGGCATGTCGCCGACATGCCCCTACAATGACAATTAAATGGCATATTAAAATGCTTTCACCTGAAATCATCAAAAAAATAAAGAAGATACACATCAAAACCGGCCGCATCGTAAATACCATGATGGCCGGGCAGTACAAATCCGTGTTCCGCGGCGCGGGGATTGAATTCGAGGAAGTCCGGGAATATTCTCCGGGTGACGAAGTCAAAAGCATTGACTGGAAAGTTTCAGCCCGGCTGGGGCGGCCCTTTGTCAAGCTTTACCGCGAAGAGCGCGAACTTATTGTCATGCTGCTCGTGGATATGAGCGCGTCCGGCTGCTTCGGAACAAAAGAAAATCTGAAAAAAGAAACCGCGGCAGAGCTTGCTTCAATTCTGGCATTCAACGCTATCCGAAATAACGACAAGGTCGGCGCGATTCTCTTTACGGACCGGGTGGAAAAATACATCCCTCCCAAAAAAGGCTCTGCCCATGTCTGGCGGGTGATCCGGGAAATGTTTACTTTTGAGCCGGAATATAAGGGAACCGACATACGCAATGCCCTGAGCTATCTCGGCAGAGTCTGCCGGAAACGCACGGTTTCATTTCTGATTTCCGATTTTCTGGCGCGCGATTATCTGCATCAGGTCAAGCTGGCTTCCAAAAAACATGAACTGATCGGAGTTATGGTCTCGGATCCGGGAGAATTCTGCCTGCCGGAAAAAGGAATTCTTTTAGTTGAGGATTTGGAGACCGGCGCACAGTTTTATATTGACGCGTCGGATGAAAGCACGCGCCGGCATTTCGAAGAAAAAAGAAAGCGTGAATATAAAAATATCCTCGGAACTCTGAAAACAGCCGATATTGACTGTATCGAGGTCAACACCGCGGAATCGGTCACTGATGCGCTGACTACCTATTTTCTTTATCGGCAAAAGAGGAAACGCTGATGTATCGGGAAACAGGTTGCAGGTTGCAGGTTGCAGGTTGCAGATCAAGGGATTTGCTGCTGATTGCATTTATCCTTTTTTTCAGTATAATTGCTTCTGCCGAGGAAAAAAAGAGCGCGGGGACAAATACCGGAGTCGCGGCAGCAGTTCCTCAGATGAGCGATATTCATGACATAAAAGCTCCGGAAGAGATCGGCATTGATCTGAGGCTGCTTTATTATATTCTCCCAGCGGCTCTGATTGCCGCGCTGCTTGTACTTGCAATTTTCTATATGAAACGCAGGAAAATCAGACTGAAAGAAAAGGAAACCATAAAACTTCCGCCTGATGAGGCAGCGTATCTTCTCTTAGATGAATTATCGGATATTGAGCGGATTGACGGAAAAGAATTCTATTTCCGGCTATCAGCCATTTTGCGGACATATATTCAGGAAAGATACGGTATTGCCGCGCCGGAAATGACTACCGAAGAGTTCTTGCCGCAGATTGAGAAATTGGCATTGAGCAGAGAAATGCAGAATGACCTCAGAAAACTTTTATGTTCAGCGGATCCGGTCAAATTCGCAGGCATGCCCGCGGTTCAGACTGAAATGCAGAGCGATCTGAATTATGTGAGGCTTTTTATAAAACAGACCACAGAACCCAGTACCCAGAACCCAGAACCCAGTAACAAGTACCCAGTAACAAGTACCCAGTAACAAGTAACCAGCACCCAGAACCCGGTAACCAGCACCCAGCTCTCATGTTCACATTTGCTTCACCTTACAGTTTTCTGCTGTTTGCAGTTATTCCGATAGCAATATATTATCGGAAGCGCAGGCAGTTCCGTCCGGCAATGAAGATTCCGGACGCGTTTGTGATTCAGAATACGCAGCCTTCCGCGGTATTGCGGATGAGACATTTTTTGCCGATTTTGAAATATGCCGCCTTATGCCTTCTGATAATTGCTATGGCAAGACCGCTGTGGGGAACCCGGCAGATCAATATTATGACAGAAGGCGTCAATATCGTGCTTGCCGTTGATCTTTCCAACTCCATGGCTGCATTGGATTTCAAAAACGGCGGCAAAATCATCAACCGTCTTGAAGCAGTCAAAGGCGTAGTACAGGATTTTATTGCCAAACGTGACGGGGACAGGATCGGCATGGTAGTATTCGGTACAAATGCCTATACACAACTGCCGCTGACGAGGGATTACAATACTATAGCGTCCGTGCTGGAACGGCTGGAAATCGGCGCGGCCGGAAAAAGCACGGCTATCGGCGACGCTGTCGGTATTTCACTGAAGCGGCTGGAAGATGTCAAAAGCAGATCCAATATCATCATTCTGCTGACAGACGGGGAAAGCAATGCCGGGGAATTGTCTCCTGAAACTGCAACCGAAATCGCTGTTCAGAAAAAAATAAAGATTTATACGGTCGGCGTGGGAACAAGGGGCGAGGCTCCGTTTCTGGTGAATGACCCGGTTTTCGGTGAACGCTATGTTTATCAGCAGGTCAATATTGACGAGGATTCACTCAAAGCTATTGCCGACAAAACCGGCGGATTGTATTTCAGAGCCGAAGATACCGAGGGCTTGCAGAAGATTTACGATACCATTGACAAATTGGAAAAAACCCAAGTCAAAATGAAAACTTACGCCGAGTATAACGAACTTTACACTTATTTTCTGATTCCGGCTTTTGTCTTACTCTGTTTATGGATAATTCTTTCCAATACTCGATTTTTGGAAATACCGTAAAAAGGTTCGGGGTTCGGGGTAAGAGGTCAGGGGTAAAATACCTCTGACCCCGAACCTCAAACCCCTGACCTCTAGGTTTGGAAATACCGTAAAAAGGTTCGGGGTTCGGGGTAAGAGGTCAGGGGTAAAATACCTCTGACCCCGAACCTCGAACCCCTGACCTCTAGGAACAAGAAATGAAATTTGCAAGGATTGAAATGCTGTTTCTGATATGGGCAGTTCCGCTGATGCTGCTGGTATTTATTTACGGCATGAAGAACCGCCGGAAAAGTCTTTCACGGTTTTCATCTGCAAAAGGATTGAAAGTCATTGCCACGGGTGCGGATTCTAATCGGCGGCAAATAAAAGCGGCTCTGATGCTCTGCTGCGCTTTATTCATTGCTTTTGCTCTTGCCGGACCCCAATATGGCTACAAATGGCAGGAAATCGAGCGCAGGGGAATTGATATTATCATTGCACTGGACTGTTCCAAAAGTATGCTCGCTGCAGATATCAAACCGACCCGTCTGGATCGTGCCAAACGGGAGGTTTATGATCTGCTGGCAATGCTGAAAGGGGACAGGGTCGGGCTGGCTGCTTTTGCGGGAACAGCCTTTCTTCAATGTCCGCTCACATTGGATTATCAAGCCTTCAATATTTTCCTGAAAGCACTTTCTCCTGATTTTCTGCCCATAGGCGGAAGCGATCTTCCGGAGGCACTTCTGACAGCATTTGCCGGATTTGATAAAAAGGTCAATTCTGAAAAAGCAGTGATTCTGATTACCGACGGCGAAAATACGGGTGATGAGGATCCGGTAAAATCGGCTGAAGAACTTCAGAAAGCCGGAGTCAAACTCTTCTGTATCGGCGTGGGAAGCGAGGAAGGAGTTCCGGTCCCGGATGAGCAGGGCGGATTCAGAAAAAACAAATCCGGACAGATTGTGCTGACCCGGCTGGCTGAAGAAACTTTGAAGAAAATGGCTGTACTTACCGGCGGGGCATATATCCGGTCTGTTGCCGGGGATATGGACCTGGACGTTATCTATACCAAAGAAATCCGTGGAAAAATGGAAAGCTCAACCCTTTCTGCCGGACGGAAACAGATATGGGAAGACCGATATCAGTGGTTTCTTGCGGTTGCCATCATTGCACTCATCGGGGAACTTTTTCTGCCTAAAACAAAACTATCGGAAAAAGCAGGAGTTTTTGTATTCATCACTTTGATTATGCTGACTTCCTCCGCTTCAGCGGCTGATCCTGCGCGGGAGGGATTGAAAGCCTATCAGAAAGGAGATTATGAAAAATCCCTCAAACTTTTCATTGATGCTCAGTTGGAAGCTCCGGATAAGCCTGAAATTTTATACAATGTCGGGAATGCTTATTACAAGACCGGGGAGTTTGAGTCGGCTCAGAAGAATTACAGCCAAGCCTTGAAAACTCAGAATCCGTCTTTACGGCAAAAAACGCTTTACAATCTCGGCAACTGTAACTATCGCAAAGGAGATTATGAAGCGGCTGTCAAAAATTATGAAGAATCGCTGAAACTCGCACCGAATGATGAACAGGCAAAGCAGAATCTTGAATTTGTCAAGACCGTGATGGCTCAGAAAAAACAGGAGCAGAAACAGGAAGGCGATAAGAAAAAAGACGAGTCTGAGAAAGAGAAAGATTCGCCTGAAAATAAAGATTCTCAATCGCAGAAAAACGAGTCTGAAAAGAAAGATAAAGATTCGGCGCAGTCCGATAAAAAAGAATCTGCCGGCAATGATGAAAAAAGCGAACCTCAGCAGAAATTCGGCAACGAAATGAATAATGACGATAAGAAGCCGGATTCGGGGCAGGCTGAAAAACCTGCGGAAGAAGATAAAAAAGATAAAAAATCCTCGGCATCAGCGGCAAAGCCTGCTGAAGAATCCGGTGAATCCGATCAGAAAAAGCAGGCTGAACGGATGCTGAACCGTCTGAATGATCAGCCGGGCAAGGCAATGATTCCCTTTTACAAGAAAAAAGAGGTAGAAAAGGATTGGTAAGCTATGAGCATTCAGAAATCAACTCGGCTTGTCTCACCTCAAAGCGGGTTGCAAACCCGCTTTACCACCCGCTGTTCCTGTGTGGAAAAGGATTGGTAAGCTATGAGCATTCAGAAATCAACTCGGCTTGTCTCACCTCAAAGCGGGTTGCAAACCCGCTTTACTGCCATTCTGATCCTGCTTTTGGGACTGATGCTTCCCGGAATGGCTATGAGTGCCGAAGTCCGTGCTTTTGTGGACAGAACAAACGCAAGTCTCGGCGAATCGCTTCAACTCACCGTCTCTATCCGGGGAGCCGGCGGCGATGTGGATATTTCTTCAATACAGGATTTCAAAGTGATTTCCCGCGGAACGTCCTCGAATTATGAAATGATAAACGGTCGTACATCGTGGGAAATGAGCTATAACTACACGCTGATTCCTCTGAAAGAAGGCCGTCTGCTTATCCCGTCCCTGCGAGTCAATACAGATGGAGAAATCCGTCAGACAAAAGAAATCATTGTTGAAGTTGTAAAAAGAGGAGGGGAAAAAGCCGAAGACCGGGACCTTTTTGCCGAGGCGCAGGTCTCGAATCCTAACCCTTATGAAGGGGAGCAATTTGTCTATACCTTCAAATTTTATACGGGAACCCAGATTGCAAGAGGAGCAAATTTTCAGAAACCGTCATTTTCGGGCTTTACCGCAAAAAATATCGAGGGAGAGAAAACATATCAGTCCGTAGTTGCAGGCAGAGGATACACGGTTTCGGAACTTTCATATATTCTGGTTCCGATGGGACCCGGCGAAAAAATCATCGAACCAGCGGTATTGGAATGCAATGTAGTCAAGTCCCGCAGCCGTTCAGGATCGGCATTCGATTCCTTTTTCAGTGACCCTTTTTTCGGGCGCGCCAGCCTTGATCCCAAAATTCTCCGCACAGAATCTCTGAAAGTGAATGTGAAACCTTTGCCGCCCTATAACGGAGACGCAAAATTTTCGGGACTTGTGGGCAGATTCGATATTCAGGCAAAAGTAGAAAACAACCGGCTGAAAGTCGGAGATTCGACTACCCTGTCGCTTACCGTTCAGGGAACCGGCAACATCATGGATGCCGAAGACCCGGAAATAAAGGTTCCCCAGGAATCCTTCAAAGTATATAGAGACAGCCCTGAAGAGAGCATTCAGACCGGAGCAAACGGATATTCCGGCAAAAAAGTGTTCCGAACTGCGATTGTCCCTGTCAAAGCCGGACAGTATTCTTTAGAGCCGATTCGGATTGCCTATTTCGATGTTTCCAAAGGACAGTATGAAACCCGTTCTACCCAGCCCGTTTCGCTCATAGTCAGCCCTTCCGGGGAAAAAGACAAACCGGAAGTCTTTTCCGCGCCGTCGCCGGCCGGTATATCAGTGAAAAAAAAGGTTGAATTTACGGGCAGAGATATTCTGCCGCTGAAAGAATCCCTTGACTCGCTGGAAAACCTACGCACACTGGCGCCGAGCCGATTTGCTCTTTTCCTCCTGACTCCGGCTTTTCTTTTTCTTGCAGCCAGAGCCATACTCATAAAAACCCGCAGGAGTGACGATCCGGCAAGGCTTATGGCAGAACGTGCTGAAAAAGCATTGAAATCCGCCTGTTCTCCCGAGGCATCGGGAGAAGAATTTCTCTCCTGCCTGTATCTCTCTCTCATTTCGGTCATTTTTTCAAAAGCCAAAACCAAAGGCGAATCGCTCACCTACACCGAAGCCGCGGATATTTTACGCTCATGCGGCTATGCGGATGATCTTGCAAAACAGGCAGCAAGACTTTTAGAGAAAATCGAGTCCGCAAAATTCGGGGGAGTAACCATGAATAAGGAATTCAAAGAAAAGCTTCTCTCTGAAACAAAAGAAATAGTCAGGAGTTTATCTCAATGAGGAGATCAGATTTCAGAATTTCTGATTGCAACAGATTTCGGGGATCGGCTGTTTCGTCGGTCAGAATCCGGAGTGCAAAAATTGTATTTTTGCCGGGCCTTTTTGCAAAAATACAATTTTTGCACTCCTCCGCGGGGCAGTCCCTGAAATCCCTTATAATCCGTTTTCTTTTTACTGCTCTGATTTTTCTGCAAATACCGGCAGTTCTGTATCCGGCAGATGCAGATG
>DYRK01000016.1:8373-22905 GCA_020718785.1 Desulfatirhabdium butyrativorans
ATCAGAAGTTCCGACATCGGACTGATTTGACAAAACACCTCCGTAAAGCGGGTTTAAAACCCGCTCTACAGCCGGAATCTTCCGTAAAGCGGGTTTCAAACCCGCTCTGCAGCCGGAATCTTCCGTAAAGCGGGTTTCAAACCCGCTCTGCAGCCGGAATCTTTCGTAAAGCGGGTTTCAAACCCGCTCTGCAGCCGGAATCTTTCGTAAAGCGGGTTTCAAACCCGCTCTGCAGCCGATGCACGGCTGATTTGACAAAACAACACCTCCGGAGTGCAAAAATGTAATTTTTGCATAATATTCGCTCCATCTGAAGAGCAAAAATGAAATTTTTTGCACTCCTCCTCCTTGATATGAAAGACCAAATGAAACTATTAAGAACGGTATTTATTTTTTTTTGTCTGTTTTTATCTATATCATGGGCAAAAGACAGCATCCCTGAATTAGAGACAAAGTTACATAGTGTCTCCGGCAAAGAAAAACTGGAGGTGCTGAATGCGCTTTCCGAAGCCTATTGGGGAGAAGCCCCGGAAAAAACTGTCAGATACGGGCAGGAAGCTCTGTCGTTAGCCGAAGAGTTAAATGATGAAACAGAAAAAGCCCGTGCTTTAAACAGTATAGGCGTGGGTCACAAATTTATCAGCGATTATGAGACGGCTCTGAAATATTGCCTGAAGGCATTGAATATACGGGAAAACAGCGGTGACAAAAAAGGAATTGCCGAGTCGCTGCATGAGGTCGGAATTATTTACGATTATCTGAGCAATTACGACAATGCCTTGCAATATTATAACAAGTCATTGAAAATACGGGAAGAGATCGGCGATAAAAAAGGCATTGCCGCGTCATTGAATAATATCGGAATTATTTATCATCTGACAGAAAACTATGAAAAAGCTTTGGAATATTATCTGAAATCATTGGATATCAGAAAAGAATTGAGAGATGAGAAAGGCATAGCCTCGTGTCTGAACAATGCCGGTGTTATTTACAGCATCAAGAAAGATTATGACAAAGCCCTCAAGTATTGCTCAAAGGCTTTGGAAATGGTCGAGAAAATGGGGAACAAATATGAGACAGCCAATATTTTGAACAATATCGGATCGTTTTATATGGCGATCCAACGATATGACGAATCTCTTTCATATCTTGAACGGAGCTTGAAGATTGCAAAAGAACTGGATGCCAAAGAAATACTAAGAGAAAATTATGAATTTCATTCTGATTTGTGTGCTGCAAAAAATGACTATAAAAAAGCTTTGGAATATTATAAGCTGTCTGTAAAAGAAAAAGACAGCATTCTCAATGAAAAAAGCAGCAAACAGGTTGCCGACATGCAGATCAAATATGAAAGCGAGAAAAAAGAGAAAGAGATTCAATTGTTAAAAAAAGATAATGAGATCAAGCGACTGGCTATAGAAAGAAAGACCGTGAGGAGAAATTATATTATCGTGGTATTACTCTTTTGTGTTATAGGCTGTGTTGTATTGATATTTTTTATCTATAGCCGCTATCGCTTAAAAAAGAAGGCCAATGAGGAACTTGAGGCAGCGAATAAGCTTATCCAACTCGAGAAAGAGAAATCCGACCATCTGCTCTTAAATATTTTACCCAAGAGAATCGCAGACATTCTGAAAGAAAACGGCAAAGCAGAACCTGAATCTTATGAAAATGTGACAGTCTTTTTTTCAGACATTGTGAGTTTTACGAAAATGTCCAATGATCTTGAACCTAAAATTCTGATCCGTGAATTAAATGAATTATTTACCAAGTTTGACGAGATTATCGAGAAAAACCATTGTGAACGGATCAAAACCATCGGAGACGCGTATCTGTGTGTATGCGGAATGCCTGAAGCAAATCCTTATCATGCTGAAAATATTTTAAACTCAGCCATTGAAATTATCCGATATTTAAAAAAACGTCAGCAGTGCAGCAATATTCAATGGGAAATGAGAATCGGTATTCATTCCGGCAGGGTGGTGGGCGGAGTGGTGGGCGTCAAAAAGTATATTTATGATGTGTTCGGCGATACGATCAATACCGCGTCCAGAATGGAAACTAATTCCGAGCCTATGAAAATAAATATTTCGGAAACCACCTATCAGATAGTCAAAAATAAATATAATTTTATTGAAAGAGGCTCCTTTGCCGTCAAGGGCAAGGGCGAGATGAAGATGTATTTTATTGACGACGAAGAATTTAAAGAACAAGACGATGACTCACCGGAATCCGAGGAGTGGCAACAGGCAACCGGCACTTACCGCTTGCAGTTGCTGACCGCGAAACAGCAGAGAAAATAGTGTCACTAAACAGCGGCAAAAGGAAATTTCTGAAAACAGCGGCGTTTTCGGCTTTGTTGCAAATGTCCGGTATCCGAGGAGTTTATGCGGAAAAATCCGGAACTGCATCGCCGATTCATGTCATTATTCCGAAAGAATATGAGCCTCCTGTGGAACCGGCGGATCAGCAACGCCTGACTCAGGCAGTTCTTCTTTATATTTCGGACTGTTATAGTGGTAAAAAACTGCCGGTATGGGGCAGAGCTTACGAAGATGTGAATCTGGAAAAAAGAATTACTAATATTGTTTACCGGATAGTCTCGGGCATAAAAGAACACCAAAATATTTATCCCATAGACCCGGCCTGGGTGGTCGCTCAGATTATGGCAGAATCATTTTTTTATGAATTTGCCATCTCAAAATCTCTGGCTGTGGGCTTATGCCAGTTTATTCTGCCTACAGCAAGGGAATATGGAATACTATGCGCGGGGGATCGTCCGGAACACGGAAAAGCCCCGTATTCGAATCCTGAATCTGCGGGCAAAGCAGAGGAATACTATCGCTTAAAAAAGGAATTGCAGGATTGCAAGGAAAACGATGCTCCTGAAAATATGCTGACAATAGAGAGTGCATTGAAAATCATTGCCAAAGGAGATTGTTCAGCACAAAAGGAATATGCCGGAAAGCATCTGAATTATTTAAACAGACTGCATGAATCGGATCAGAAGATATTAACCGCCCGGGATCAGTACAGAACATACCTGCAACAGAATATTACCGCGGAATCGGGTCAGGAAAAAGATATTTTCAAAGACACCGATTTTTTCAGAGAGTTTGATGAACGATTCACCTATAAAAAGCCGATATCGGCAATGGTTCAGATGCTTGCCAAAGGTCTGAAATCAAAAAACGGGAATATTCTGGCTTCAGCCGCTGGCTACAATGCCGGATTAAGCCGGACAGAAGATTCGGGTCCGTATAAACCCTATGGAAAAATACCGGCAATATCTGAAACCGCAAGCTATCTGAGCCATGTTCTTGTCAATCATTATGAAATTACAAAGCGAATAGGGGCATGATCCTAAAAAATCCGGGGATCAAAACAGGAAACGAAGGAAAATTCAATTTTTTTATGATGAGGAGGTAAAAAATGCCGTTATTTCAATGGGCAAAAGAATTCAGTGTGGGCGTCAGCACCATGGACAGACACCATCAGAAGCTTTTTGACATCCTGAACAGGCTGCATGACGCCATGTCTCAGGGAAAAGCCTTGACAGTAGTGTCAGGCGTTATCAAAGAACTTCTTGATTATACGAAGTATCACTTTTCCGAGGAAGAAAAACTGCTGGAAAAGATCGGCTATTCGAGGATCGGTGAACAAAAAGCCGCGCACAAAAAGTTCATCGAATCCATCGAGAAATACAAAGAGCAGGCTGATAAAGGGATGGCAGCGTTTCTAAGCTCCGGTATATCGGGACTTCTGACAGACTGGCTGAAAAACCATATCGGCGTCATGGATAAAAAGTATCAGAAAGAAATGAATGACCACGGACTCCGTTAAAAGGCGACGATTATCATCCGGTGAGGAGTGCGGAAATGAAAAAATAAAATCCCCGAAGGATTTTATTTTTTCTTTTTCGCATTTTTCACAGATTCCTGCTTCCGCAGGAATGACAGGTGCGTAAGGTGAGTTAATAAGATTGGCATTTCTGCAATCCGGCGGATTCTTGCATCATGAAGTATGAGACGTTGCTGGCAAAGCTGAAAGCCTTATCGGATCCGGAAGCAGTTGCCGGAATGGCCCGGTTCGGCATCAATCCGGAACATACCTACGGTATTTCTATTCCGAATCTTGAGAACATTGCCAAAGCAATCGGCAAAGACCATTTGCTTGCCGGGCAGCTTTGGTCCTCCGGGATTCACGAAGCCCGGATATTGGCCTGTATGATTGATGAGCCTGAAAAAGTCACGGAAGAACAGGCAGAACAATGGGTTAAAGATTTTGACTCATGGGATGTCTGCGATCAATGCTGCAACCGGCTTTTCGATAAAACCGGGTTTGCATGGCGGAAAGCCGAAGAATGGAGCAATCGGAAAGAGGAATTTGTAAAACGGGCAGGCTTTGTGTTAATGACTCAGTTGGCGGTTCATGACAAAAAAGCAGCGGACGAGAGATTTGAACATTTTTTTCCGATGATCGTCAGAGAATCGGCTGACAGCAGAAATTTTGTCAAAAAAGCTGTAAACTGGGCGTTGCGGCAGATCGGAAAACGGAATCGGAATCTGAACCGCCGGGCAATCGAGACTGCCCGGGAAATTTTGCAGAAGGATTCGAAAACAGCCCGATGGATTGCCTCGGATGCGTTAAAAGAACTGACCGGCGAAAAGGTTCAGATAAGACTTCGAACTAAATAACTGATATTACGCAGACGGATGCAGATTCAGGGGCGCTGTCATTCCTGCAGAAGCAGGAATCCATTTTTCATCAGGGACGCAGCGGATTCCTGATTCAGTCTCCATGTTTCATAGGCTTTCGCCCGAAAGGGATTCCCAGCTTTTTCATCCGCTTTCTGAGGGTGGAAGGATTGATATCCAGCAGACTGGCTGCTCCCCGCCCGCCTTCCACGCGTCCGCCGCACATATCCATCACCCGGCGGATATGACGGGACATCACGGCGTCCAAAGCAGATGACTCATGAGATATTTCATCTTTCCTGAGAGCAGTTCCGACAGAATATGCCCGGCAGGAAATATCTGAAAAAGTCAGCGGTTCGCCTCTGCCCAGAATCAGGGCGCGTTCCACGGCATTCTCCAGTTCCCGCACATTTCCGGGCCAGTGATAAGCCATGAGCCGGTCAACAGCCCCGGGAGCCGGCGAAGGAACAGTTCCCAGTTTCATTTCAAGAGATTTCTTCTGCATGAAATGCTGAAGCAGCGCGGGAATATCTGCAATCCGTCTTCTGAGCGGCGGTATGACAATGGGAAATACGCGGAGCCGGAAGTAGAGGTCTTCACGGAACCGCCTCTGCTCGAGCATAGCCTCCAGGTCACGATGGGTGGCAGCAATAATCCGGATATTGACTTTGATAGTACCGGATCCGCCGACCCTTTCTATTTCTTTTTCCTGCAATACTCTCAGCAGCCTCACCTGAGCTTCGGGCCTAAGTTCTCCGATTTCATCCAGAAAAATAGTGCCGCCCTGGGCGCGCTCGAAACGTCCGCGTTTACGGGAAAGCGCGCCGGTAAACGCGCCTTTCTCATGACCGAATAACTCGCTGTCCATGAGATTTTCCGGAATCGCTCCGCAGTTGACTTTGATAAAGGGACCGTCCCTGCGCGGTGATGAGTGATGTATCGCATTGGCAATGACTTCTTTTCCCACGCCTGTTTCTCCGAGCAGCAGCACCGGGCTGTCCAACGGGGCTACCTGACGCACCATCTCCATGACTTCTTTCAGACCGAAATCCGCGCCGATAATCTCTTCGCCGGACAGACGCAGCAATTCATCCTGCAGATAGCGGTTGTCGTCTGCCAGCAGGTCCCTGAGTTTCCTGAGTTCGCGGTATCTCAGGCTGTTGGTGAGCGCGACGGCAAATGGTTCGTTCAGCAGGCTCAGAAGCCGGACATGCTCTGCATTGAATTTCTGTCCGGTTTCGCCGAACACGGACAGCACTCCGAGCAGTTTTCTTTCCAGCACAAGGTCCATCACGACCGCGGACAGGTCCAGCGCGTTCAGCTTTTTGGCAATCGGGCTGGTCACTTCATTGTCTCCGAGACGGTCAACGAGACGGACGCGGACTGATCTCTGTTCCTCGATCTGTTTACGCGCTTTGAGCGAAATAGGAGTTTTGAGCGACAGAGCTTCGCTGCTTTCCGGCGTGGCGTGAGCAACGGTCTCCACGATTCCGAAACCGCGGTCATAGACATGAAAGCTCATCTGTCCTGCCGGAATAAACTCGCGGATATACATGAGGCATTTCCGCAATGCTTTTTCAATTTCCAGACTTCCGCAGATGCGGAGGGTGGCTTCCCGGAAAAATTCTTTTTCGTCTAATGTCATATCGGTAAACAGTCATCAGTGAGCAGTTATCGTGCATTTTTCTGACCCCATACCACAATTATCGGTTACCGGCAACCTGATTTTCAGAAAAAAGCCGGATGTGTGCAAAATCCTTTATAATCAGAAAAGTTTTTCCTTTACAATATCCGCAGGGATTGGTAACATTGATGGAAAATAACACTTCGAAATCAGCAACTGTGCGGCTGCGATGTATTTCGTAACTATGTGTGAACTCGCGGGGTGTCACCGGACAGAAGATGTCCGGCTGTGATTATCCGGCACGGTTTATATTTTTTCTTGACTTATCTGCTATCTGCCATATATCATAGTGAAAATTTTAGTGGGCTGACAAATGGGTCGGAATGAATTTTTCTGACCGCATAATATGCAAAATTGCGTGTCAGCCAGAAAAAAATATATAATAACTGCTTAGGTTTCAAAGATAATAATGAAAAATAAACTCGAAATAAAAGCTCATTTTATTGACAAACTATCAGAATTCGTATCTTCTCTGAACAAAGAGATAGCCACCGACGATGGACAGTGGACCATCAAAGGTTTTATAGATGTTTTTAAAAATATATACACTATTTCATCTGATACAAAAATTGTCTCAAAAATTTTGGAAATACACATTTTCCCGAAAATATTAAAATTTGCCGAAGACAATAAATTCAAGATAGTCTTAGCCGAACATCAGAATTATTACCCTGATATTTCTCTCGTATATGAAAAAGATGAAACAGTAAAATTTGCTGTTGACTTTAAGACAACTTACCGTCTTGCCGATAAACCGGAATATTGCAACGGCTTTACTCTCGGATCACACGGTGAATATTTTACAAACCGCACGAGTAAAAAAAATATACAGTTTCCTTACGGAGAATATAACGGACATTTCTGTCTGGGTATCATATACAGTCGCCATGCCGATAGAGATATTGATGAAACCAGAATATATACACTTAATGAACTCAGATCAATTGCATCTGTTATTAAGGATTTTCAGTTTTTTGTTGCTGAAAAATGGAGAATAGCGAGCGATAAAAGCGGAAGCGGCAATACTGCTAATATCGGAAGTATCAACAGAATTTCAGATATTCTTCAGGGCAGAGGCATGTTTTCCGAACTCGGAGAAGAATGGTTTGATGATTACTGGATGAACTATGGAAAGATAACTGTAACTGAAAAGGACGGCAAAACAAAAAAGATAAGGAACCTAAAAGATTTTGTCGAATACCGCAAAGGCGACACATCGCTGATTGTTCCCAAAACAAAAAGATCATCAGAGAAGGGGAAAGTCTTATGAAGATTATTGTTCCCCCTATCAAATGTCAGGGAATCAAGACGAAAATTGTTCCGTTAATCAAACAGGTTGTGCAATTGAACGGAAACGGAAGATGGATTGAACCGTTTATGGGGTCAGGAGTCGTAGGATTCAACATAATGCCCCGGAATGCCGTTTTTGCAGATACCAACCCTCATCTTATCAATTTCTACAATGCGATACTGAACGGTGAAATAAACAGTTTCAGAATCAGAAAATTTCTTGAAAATGAGGGTCGGAATCTTTCGGAATGCGGCAAAGATTATTACTATGAAGTCAGAGAAAGATTCAACAAAAATAATTCTCCTTTTGATTTTCTTTTTCTGAACAGATCATGTTTCAACGGTCTGATAAGATTCAACCAAAAAGGCGGATTCAATGTGCCTTTCGGTCATAAGCCTGAAAGATTTTCAAAAGCATATATCACGAAAATAGCAAATCAGGCAGATTATATCTCTCTGATTTCAAAAGACATGAAGTGGAGTTTTGTCTGTCAGGATTTTCACAGGACTTTAAGCAGTCTGTCAGAAAATGATTTTGTCTATTGCGATCCGCCTTATCTGGGAAGACATGCTGATTATTATAACAGTTGGGATGAGAACAGGGAAAACGAGCTGCTTTCTGTTCTGACTCGGCTTCCCTGTAAATTTGTTCTTTCAACATGGCACAGCAACAGATACAGAAAAAATCCTTTTATTGAAAGATTATGGTCAAAGTTCAATATTCTCACAAAAGAGCATTTCTATCATGTCGGAGCAAAGGAGGATAACAGAAATTCTATGCTTGAAGCTCTTGTGATGAATTTCGAACCTGAGAAACCGGATGATAAACCGCCTTTGAAACCGGAGCAAATGACCCTGTTTGCAGCTTAATTCAGCGGAAAGTCTGCCAATGACAAATTTTTACCGATGCAGGCACGAAACCCCGACACAACATTCTTGAGTTTCGTGTTATACAGAATAGGAGTTACGCAGTTGCATGATTTTTAACCGCTAATGGACGCTAATAAACGCCAATTAATCGGGAAAATAAATTCCAGTGCGTAAGTCCTAACAGAAAAAAAACTGCATAATAACTGGTTAGGCTCTTTATAAAAATAAACCAAAGAAAAAAGATGTGTAATAGTCAACAGACAGGAATTATTGATCTTTGTATCAAAGGTGAATATCTTCTCGAAGATATAGATGACTTCATTGATGAATGGCATGAAGGAGAATTTGAGGAAGAATTGCATGAATTTCTTGGGATGAGTTGGGAAGAATACTCTTTGTGGGTACCTAATCCCTACTTCTATGTAATTTCATAGTGAATGGAATGACAAAATTTCACCGCGAACTTGAACAGTTTATTTTGTTACAGTACCTTAGTCAGTTACCTATTAAGGAATGAAAGATGAAAGCCGTCATATTGAACGGATCAAATAAAGATGACTCTGTGCTGTTCAATGTACAGAAAATCATATACGATGAACTAGGCAGCATAAAATGGGAAGCAGAATCATTTATCCTGCACGAGATCAAGATTGCCGCCTGTCAGGGCGATTTCGGCTGCTGGGTAAAGACTCCGGGTGTCTGCATCATGAAAGATGATGGACAAGACATTGCCGGAGCCTTTATCAACAGCGATATGACCGTGTTATTATCTCCGGTAACTTTCGGCGGATACTCGGCTGAACTGAAAAAAGCAGTGGATCGGCTTATCTGTATCGTTTCTCCTTTGTTTACGAAAATCGGAGGTGAATTTCATCACAGGAAAAGATACAGCCGCTATCCCATACTGATAGGCATCGGAGTCATTGAGAAAGCAGATGAGGAGAGCGGAGAGATATTTAAAAAATTAGTGAGCCGGAATGCAATCAATTTTCATGCTCCTCACAGTGCATCCGAGATTATTATGAGCAATGAGGATACAGAAATTATTCAGGCTAAAATACGAAAACTCTTTCGGGCAAAAGAGGTGAGACAATGAAATCGCTTCTCCTTCTGATCGGCAGTCCCAAACCGTCTGACAGCACGTCGGAATCGCTTGGAAATTATCTTATACAGCAGATGAGCGCAAGGAATTGTGAGACAAAAACCCTGTTCATCCGTCCGGCAATTTCAACAGATGAACGTCGGGAAGTATTTCTTTCTGCAACAGATAAGGCTGATATCATTATATTAGCTTCTCCGCTATATGTAGATTCGCTGCCTTATCCGGTGACAAAAGCAATGGAAATGATAGCCCGGCATCGTCAGACAAGTGAAAATCGGAATGGACAACAATTCCTATGCATTGTCAACTGCGGTTTCCCCGAAGCTCATCACAACGATACTGCTATCGCAATCTGCCGTAAATTTGCAGGAGAGGTCGGATTCGAATGGGCGGGAGGTCTTGCTCTCGGAGGCGGAGAAGCTATAATCGGAAAGTCTTTGGATAAGCTCGGATTCATGGTTCGGAATATAACAAAAAGCCTTGATCTGACAGCAGATGATCTGGCAAACGGAAAAGTTTTGTCTCATCAGGCAGTGACACTAATGGCAAAACCTCTGATGCCTGCATGGATATACAAGCTGATCGGAGAGTTCTCATTTAAAAGACAGGCGAAAAAACATCAGGTTTATAAGAATCTTGAAGATTGTCCTTATCAATGGAAGTCATAATTTTTACTTAACAAAGGAGACAGGTAATGAGGAAATTTTGGAAAAGGCTGATTGTTTCCGGCGGAATACTCGCTCTTAGCAGCAGCATGACGCTGGCAGCAGGCGAAGTTCAGCAGAGTGACGGTAAAGTAACGGTGGATCAGAATCAGTTACGTGAACTGATTAAGGATGTGATAAAAGAAAATCCGAAACTGATCTATGAGACCATCAATACTTATGTCAGGGAAATGAACAAAGACAAACAGGAAAAGCAGTTGGAATCGAGTTTCAAAAGCCGGATGAGCGGGATTGCCGTTGATGAAAATATGCCGGCGAGGGGACCGAAAGACGCGCCGATTCTGCTTGTGGAATATACGGATTTTCAATGTCCGTATTGTGCAAAGGCTTCCAAAACTGTTGAGGATGTCCTGAAAAAATATCCTCAGCAGGTAAGATTGGTTCTGAAAAACAATCCGCTTGAATTTCACGAACAGGCGATGCCCGCTGCAAAAGCTGCTTTGGCTGCCCATAAGCAGGGAAAATTCTGGGAATATCATGATCTGCTGTTTGCAAATTCTTCGAAGCTGAACGAAGAACTGTTTGTCAAATTTGCCAAGGAACTCTCTCTGGATATGGAAAAATTCGGCAAAGACCGGAATTCGGATGATATTGCCGTACAGATCGAAGCTGACAGGGAAGAGACCGCAAAGAACAAGCTGAAAGGAACCCCCGCGTTTGTGGCAAACGGTGTAGTGATAAGGGGCGCGCAGACTCTGGATTATTTTGTGAAGGTGATAGACCGTCTTCTGGCTGAAAAAAATAAGCCGGAAGAGAAAACGCCGGAAAAAGACAAGGCAGAAAAAGCACCGGAACAGGATAAGAAGAATTGACTCAGCAGGTTGGGTTTCGTACCTCAACCCAACCTACGAATAAAAGGAACCGAGTTTTTGAAAAAAACTCGGTTCCCGCGTCTGTCAGGTTTCACGCACAAATATTGTCAGAAAGTCCTGCCGGGAGCATAGATGACAGAAGCAAAATATCTTGAAGATAACATACGGAACATGCAGCGGCTTATGGTCACGCCTCCGTTGAGGAAATCCGAAGCGGAAAATCTCAGAAAATCGCTCCGACTCAGCAGAGTGATCGAATACGAACACGGAGAGATTATTACAGAAGAAGGCGAGGCTGACCCCTATATTTATTTTCTTCTTTCCGGAAAAATACGGATGGAAAAAGAGGGAGCAGAGATCGGCATTGTTGATGCGCCCGGGGAAATATTCGGCGAGATAAATTTTTTGGAGGGGATTGTCAGATCGGGAACTGCCTGCTCAGAAGGCAAGACAGTCTGTCTGGGCGTTTACACACATACTTCCGCGAACCGGCTGACTTCTGACGGAGAAGCAGATGTTCTGGTGCTTCTGTACAGAATCTTTATGGAATACATTGCCATCCGTCTGCGTCTGACCAATGACGAATTAGTCAGAGTCAAGAAGGAAATCGAGCGGCTGACGGAAAACAGGCTGTCTGATTCCTGATTTTCTCAAAAGCGATATGGCAAAAGAAAATAAAATACGGTTCAATTTTTCATTCGTGCATTACGGCAGCATTCTGAGTCCCGAACCCGGTAAAATAGCTTTGGATGTCGGCAACCGGCTTTGTCCCGGAGTCATTGACCATCATCAGCCCGGTGCGGAGAATGACTGCGCCGCCTCGCTGGTACTGCGTTATCCCCATTATGTAACAGATCATCCGAAAGGCAGCCGGTCAGAGGAAATTACTCTTATAACTCATATCTCCCCTGATATGGATGCGGTCACGGCTGCCTTTTTTTCCTGTCATCTTCTCTTACACGGACATTTTCCCCGTTTTGCAAAAAAAATAGGAAATTATGTCCGGGATGTTGACAGAGGAATATGTTCACGCAGGACCGATGTCTCTGTAACCGCCTACGGTATTTTCACCGCGCTTTGCGAACTGATACGAAGGCGGGCCCAGGCAGAAAACCGGTCCAAAGAACGTATCTGGCGCACACGGACAGATCAGGGATTCTCTCTTTGGAGATACCTGATTTCGGAAATGAAAAAAAAGCCTACAGACCTGCATGATCTCAGCAGTCTTGAATTTCCCAGGTTCTATCGGGAAGCGCGTAATCTGCTTCTTCAGGATTATACGGACTACCTCGATGATCTGAAAAAAGGCATTCAAAAACAAGTCATACTGCCCGGAAAAGACGGCAATGCAGGCAAAGCCGATGCTCTGCTGGTCAGCGATCCCCGGAGCCTTCTGTTCCGCTCCCATGCAAGGGGAGACACTCGGCATTCTCCCGGCGGCAAAGGTTTTACAATGCTGGCAGTCAATTTCGGCAACAGACGCTATATTATCAGCGTTGATTCTCTGTCACCCTATTATCTGAAAGGGCTGGGAGAACTTTTGGATATTGCCGAAACCGAAAAACGCAAAGCACAGGGCAGGGAACAAAAAGGCGATCCCAAGCCCGGATACAACAGTCCGGACCCGTGGTATGACGGACGAAATCCGTTTCACAATTACGGTATTGTGGATACACCGTGGAACGGAACCGTGCTTACATGGGAAGAAATTGCCGCTGTTATCCAATCCTACAGCGAGACTCATGCCTGCGGCCTTGCCTGACCATTTTTTTTCTTTCGGGAACTCTTTAAACAATCCTCGCAGAAAGGCGTTATGTCCTGCAATCCGAAAAAATCTTTTGCCTTATCCACCCCGATGAATGTCAGCATCCTCTCCTTATCGAGACAGGGAAGGATATCATCTGTATCAATATTGTTCAGCAGTTCTTTGAGATTCACACCTTCGAGGCTGACATCCACCAGAGATTTCGACCGCCCGGCAACCGTCACCTTTGTGCAATCCACATTGATATCCAGAGTATTATGAAGACATATATTATTCATTCTTCCTCCTTCAATAAACAATTTCTCGATAACTTACCTCAAACAGAAGTACGACTCAATGGGGTGAGAGGTGTATTCGGAATAGAGAAAAGAGCGTATTCATGAGAGAAAAAATGATTTTCTATGTAAAAAATTGTTGCACATCAGCCGGACCCGCGATATAAAGAAATGAGGTGTGACACGATGAATGATTTTATACCGCCGATTTTACTTCGCAATCCCCATTTGCAGTCTTTGCTTTCCAGCGCAAAGCTCAGGCGTCCCATGCTTCGCCGGAAGGCAAAGGAAATGCTTTCAAATTCAATATGCCATATATTGGATTGCGGCAAGGGTGTGCGGCTTCAAGGCTATTATTCGGGACATAAAAATCAGACTCACTGTGATCTTGCAATTCTGATTCACGGCTGGGAAGGGAGCGCGGATTCTTTATATATTCTGTCTGCTGCCGATTATCTCTATCGCAGTGGATTCAATATATTACGGCTCAATCTCAGGGATCACGGAACAAGCCATCATCTGAATCCGGAGTTGTTTCACTCCTGCCGGATTGACGAGGTTGTGGGAGCGGTCAAGCGGATTCAGGAGATGTTTCCGCGGAATCGGATATTTTTGGGAGGATTTTCACTGGGCGGGAATTTTGCGCTCCGCGTGGCTCTGCGCGCAGAGGAATTCGGGATAAATCTTATAAAAACAGCGGCGGTCTGTCCGGTTCTGAATCCTTCACGAACCCTGAACGCGCTTGAAAGCGGATGGTTTGTTTACCGCCGTTATTTTCTGAAAAAATGGCGCAGATCGCTTAGAATCAAACGACTGTATTTTCCCGATCTTCCCGGATTGGACGACCTTTCCCGTTTCGGAACTCTGACGGAAATGACCGATTTTTTTGTGCGCGGTCATACCGGATTTGCCGATATGAAGCAATACCTGAACGGGTATTCGATTACGGGCAATGTGCTGGAAAAACTCACTGTTCCTGCACATATCATCGCGAGCGCGGATGATCCGGTTATTCCCGCAGATGACTTGAACCGGCTAGCCCGGAGTCCGTATCTGTCTATAGAAATACTAAGATATGGGGGACATTGCGGATTTATCGAAAAATACCGTCTTCGCAGTTGGGCAGACCGCAGGATGGCAAATTTTTTTCAAGGCTCCGACATATAAGGAGAATAAAGGAGAAAAAAGATGATAAAAAATATTCTGATTGCTGTTGATGAATCGGAAAATTCCCGACGGGCGGTTTCCTATGTGGGCAATCTTCTGGGCGGTCTTCCGGGTTTCAGGGCAACAATTTTGCATATCATTCCTG
>DYRK01000016.1:23005-24875 GCA_020718785.1 Desulfatirhabdium butyrativorans
AATCTTCTGGGCGGTCTTCCGGGTTTCAGGGCAACAATTTTGCATATCATTCCTGACCCGGAAGAAGATTATTTTCCGAATACTGCCGAAAGAGAAAAATGGCTCGGCGAATACAAACAGCGGATTGATATCCTGCTTGAGAGTTACCGTCAAATCCTTATCGAATCGGGTTTTGATGAAAGTGCAGTGCGGACGCGCTCCACACTCCGCTATTGCCCTTCGATGGCAAAATGTATTCTGGATGAGCGAGACAAAAACGAATACGGAACTATCGTTGTGGGCAGACAGGGGCTTTCACGAAGCGAGGAATTTCTTTTCGGAAGTATTTCCAGCAAAATTGTAAACCATGCACGGGATTGTACGGTGTGGGTGGTGCAGTGAAGTGAGAAGTGAAAAGTGAGAAGTGAGAAATTTATGATACCTGATAAAGCGGATATTCTGATTATAGGAGCAGGCATTGTCGGAATTACCCTTGCCCGTGCTTTGGCGGAAAAGGGATTCGGCAATATTGTTATTCTTGAAAAAGAATCTGCTCCGGGAAAGCATGCGTCCGGGCGCAACAGCGGCGTTCTTCATGCCGGGATTTACTACTCCCCGGACAGTCTCAAGGCAAAATTCTGCCTGAACGGCAATCGGCTCATGCGGGCATATTGCAAAGAAAAGGGCTTGAAAATTCTGGAAACCGGCAAGGTGATTGTCACGAGGACTCCGGATGAAATTCCCTATCTTGAAGAATTGTATGACCGAGCCGTTGCTAACGGCGCGAAGGTTGAATTTATTGACGAAAAACAGCTTGCCGAAATCGAACCTAATGCAAAGACCGTTGAAAAAGCTATTTTTTCTCATTATACTGCTATGGTTGATCCCAAGCAGGTGATGAAAACGCTCCGTGATGATGTGGAATCCGGCGGAAAAGTGAAGATTCTCGGCGAATGTGCGTTTATCGGATTGAAAGGCTCGAAAACCGCTATCACAAGCAAAGGCGATATTGCCTTTGACAGGGTAGTAAACGCTGCCGGCGCGCATTGCGACAAGGTCGCACATTGTTTCGGAGCAGGACGGAAATTTCGGATGATTCCGTTCAAGGGAATTTATTGGAAACTGAAAAAAAACCTTCCCTACACAGTGAACGGCAATATCTATCCGGTTCCGGATATCCGCAACCCGTTTCTGGGAGTTCATTTTACCCGCAGCGTTCACGGCGATGTCTGGCTCGGTCCTACGGCCATCCCGGCTTTCGGACGGGAAAACTACGGAATACTGAGCGGCATTGATAGCGAAGGATTTTCCATTCTTCTCAGCGATGCCGCACTCTTTTTTCAGAATTCCAAATTCCGGGAAGTTGCATTTACCGAACCGAGAAAATATCTCAAATCCTGTTTTTTCCATGATGCGGCAAAATTAGTAAAACAACTGGAAATTACGGATATCGAACCATCGGACAAAGCAGGAATCCGGCCCCAGTTGGTTGACTGGCGCAGCAAAGAATTAGTCATGGATTTTATGCTTTTGGCAGACGGCGAGGCTGTCCATATTCTGAATCCGATTTCTCCTGCTTTTACCGGTTCCATGTATCTGGCAGAGACACTCGTGAAAGCGCATTTTTTATAGCCCGATCTTCAGGATAAAAAACAAGGGCTTATGGTTTATGATTACATAAATTTGGCAGTTGTCAAGGTTGCTGATGTCCGACGAATTTTCAAAGAGCATTTTCGGAGTATTATTCCGGATAATAACAAGGTGGACAAGGCTTTACGGTGATTTTGGAAAGGTCAATGAACAAGAAAGATGCCCTCAGTAAAAAATATCATCTCGAATAAGTACCTCACCAATAATTTTGTAACAAAACATAAAATATGATACACTCCTC
>DYRK01000313.1 GCA_020718785.1 Desulfatirhabdium butyrativorans
AACGCTCAGTTTCAGACGGTCTGCGAAGATGTCCGGGAAATGCTGAAAAAAGGAAGTCCGAAAACACTGTCATATATCCGGTGCAGTCAGAAAGAGCAGAAGGTTGAGACATTCCGTCGGCAACTGAGCATGGAATTGCGGGAAAGACTTACAGATACTTATCTTTACGAAGTCCGGCCGGAGTGGCCGTCCGATCTTCATCAGCCTTGCAGATCATTCGGCGATATGTTTGCCGAAGCCTTTGATGTGAGCCGGATAGAAGATATCAGGTCCCGGATCAGTTCAAAAAACCGTGAAAGCCCCTTCAGACAGACTCTGATTTATGTGAATCATCAGCCGGTCCGAAACCTGAGAATAATTACTCCGAAAGCAGTCAGGATATATCTGGAATGGTGGAACACAGTATTTCTGCCGATGCTTGACACCCGTCAGTTTGCGCTCTCAGGCATATCTTTTATCGTGAAAAAGCCTTCGGAATTCCGCAAACTGTTCCTTAACGAGAATGCGGAAGTGATTTGACAGTGAGAATTCAGAAGTGAGAAGTGAGAATTAAAAAGTAATACTTCTCACTTCTCACTGTTCACTTCTTACTTGCAAAGAGGTATTTAAATGAGCAATTATCCCTTTTATCTGGTTCAGCACAGACGTGAGGGTCAGCCGGCAGAAAAAGCTCTGCTTGCCGACCGTCCGTTTTCGAATATTGACCGTTCTTTTCAGGCAGATGCCCGGCGGTTTGTTCCCGGCGACGATCTGGAAACTGCTGTCAACACAGCCATTGCCCTGGGCGAACCGCTTCTCATCACCGGAGAACCGGGAACCGGGAAAACCCAGACCGCCTATTATGCCGCATACAAACTTGGCATTGAGCCGGTGATTCATTTTCAGGTCAAATCAGACACCGCCGCGAGAGATATTCTATATCATTTTGATACGGTGCGTTATTTTCACGATGCCCACCTGATGAATCCGGATACTGCGTTCACAGGAATTTCCGACAAACGGAAATATGCGGAGCCGCGTGCGCTCTGGGAAGCCTTTGAATCAGCGAGACAGACCGGAATGCCCCGGACAGTGCTGATTGACGAGATTGACAAGGCGCCGCGTGATTTTCCCAATGACCTGCTCCATGAACTGGACAAAATGGAATTTACCGTAACAGAGACCGGTGAAACCGTGTCCGCGCCGAGGAATCTCAGACCCATAGTTTTTATCACGTCAAACAGCGAGCGAAGACTTCCCGAAGCTTTTCTGCGGCGCTGCGTCTATCATCACATCTCTTTTGATGAGAAAATTATCGAGCAGGCACTTGCAGCGCGAAGCGGCGATTTTCAAAGTCTCGGAAAAGGCTTTGTCAAAATCGCCCTGCAACGCTTTCTCGCGCTGCGTCAGCGCAGTCTGCGGAAACAGCCTTCCACCGGAGAATTTCTCGTATGGCTGCGCGTGCTGGCAGTGGCTGCGGATACCTATCCGAAAAAATTGGATGAGGATCTGTCAAGACTGCCCTATCTCGGTGTGCTGCTAAAGGATCATCAGGATATTCAGGAACTCGGGGTCTCAAATAGAACTATTCTCTGAAGAATTATGCAGGGCGGGTATGGAGGATGTCCGGCCTGGAAGGCATCCCTCCTTTGAAACGGAATTTTTTGTTTTTTTCCGATGGGTTTTCATACTGTGCAAAAAAAAACTTGACATATATCCAGCTTTGCCTTAAATAAGCTGATATATTATGGTTATTCTGCGTAACCTTGAAAAAGAGGAAAGATGAAAAATCTGCGGCGATCAGAATCCCGTTTCTTCAGTAATTATAAAGCAACGGAGTTTTTTTGATTTATGAAGTTTTCATATATGAAAAAAAGGAATGATAAATGACAGATAATTATGATATAATTGATGAAGAGGATACAGGGTCTGAATTGGAAGATACAGATAGCGACGAACTTATATCTCCGCCTTTCGATTCCAGTTCAATCAGAATTTCCACCAGTGTTTTGTCAATCGGGCAACTTATTACACGAATTAAGGAGAAAGAGATAAATCTGGCTCCCGATTTTCAGCGTGAATTTGTCTGGAAGGACGGGACTCAAAGCAGGCTGATTGAATCAATGTTTATTCAGTTTCCTTTGCCTGCTTTTTATATGGATGCTACAAATGATGATAACTGGCTGGTCATTGACGGATTGCAAAGGCTGAGAACAGCAGAACGGTTTGCAGTAAAAAATGAACTCAGGCTGCGTGACCTGGAATTTTTAGGGAAAGAGTTGAACGGCATGACACACAATGAACTGCCGCGATATCTTCAACGCCGCATTGATGAAACACAGGTGACTGTTTACAAGATTGAGAAAGGTACGCCCATGGATGTCAGATATAACCTTTTTAAACGGATCAATACCGGCGGTTTAGCACTTAGACCTCAGGAAATACGTCATGCCCTTTTTCCGGGGCAGGCAAATCCGTATCTAGCCAAACTGGCTGAATCTGATGAATTCAGGCGAGCCACTAATGAGAGTATTCGTGATAAACGGATGACAGACCGGGAAATGGTACTCCGTTTTTTAGCTTTCTCTATGACATCCTATAAGGAATATCATTCTCGTATGGGCGATTTTCTCAATGAAAATATGGTAAAACTAAACAAAATGAGCCAAGAAGAACTGGATCGTCGGGAGGCTTGCTTTCTCCGTGCAATGAGGGCGGCGTATGATATTTTCGGGCAATGGGCTTTTCGCAAAATATATAGCGCAAAAGGACAATACCAACGTGTTATCAAGCCGTTGTTTGAAGCATGGTCGGTCAATCTTGACAAACTCTCTGACAGCGAGATCGGATTACTGATAAAACGAAGGGAAGATGTTAAAAATAAGTTTATTCAACTAATGTGCAATCGTTATTTCGATGCCGCTGTATCTGTGGCTACGGATGTTCCGAACAGAGTAAGAACCCGCTTCGAGTCTATTGAAAATCTGATCAGAGAGGTACTTGTATGATTCAATCGCTCCGTTTGGTTAATTTCAAATGTTTTGCCGACCTGACTGTCGAATTCACGCCTTTAACTTTGTTATCTGGATTGAATGGGCATGGCAAGTCTTCGGTTTTGCAAGCAATGTTACTCCTGCGGCAATCTTATCAGCAGGGACTGTTACCGCAAACAGGTATAGCCCTGAACGGAGAATGGGTTAATATCGGTACAGCCAAAGACGCTCTCTACGAAAATGCAGAAGAGAATACCCTCGCTTTTGAATTGGAATGGACGAACAGTTCAACCGGCCGATGGATTTTTGAGTATAACAGCGAAGCCGATATATTAAATCTGATTTCAGGCCCTGTTCCATCAGAAATTTTTGATCACGCACTTTTCGGGGATGACTTCCAACATCTCCGGGCTGAACGATTCGGCCCGCGTGTTTCCTCGGAAAAATCGGATTTTCAGGTGCGACAGCATCGGCAATTGGGAACGAGCGGGGAATACACTGCTGACTTTTTGGCAACATTCGGACGTCAGATTAAAGCTGCTGAAGGCATGTCTCATCCGAAAGCTGTTTCAGCAGATTTGCTTGATCAGACAGAGGCTTGGCTGGGAGAAATCAGCCCGGCCGCACGCCTTCATTTTACTGAACACCGGGGGACAGATTTAATCAGTCTGCGTTATGCTTTTGTAACGGGCAAACAAGTAACTTCTGATTATCGCGCCACGAACACCGGCTTCGGCATGAGTTATACCTTACCGATTTTAGTTGCAATCCTCTCTGCGAATCCGGGAGGATTGTTGCTTATCGAAAATCCTGAATCCCATCTTCATCCCAGAGGTCAGTCTAAAATGGGAGAACTGATTGCAAGAGCAGCGAGTTGCGGCGTTCAGGTGGTGATTGAAACTCATAGTGATCATATTCTGAATGGAATTTGCATAGCCGTCCGCAACGGTATTTTGGCTCCTGATAATATTTGCCTGCATTTCTTGGAACGGATGACAGAGAGCAATATAATGGAAATTAAAATTATCTCACCGAGAATAGACCGCGACGGACGCATTGACCAGTGGCCCGACGGCTTTTTTGATGAATGGGACAAAAGTCTGGAAGCACTTCTGATGCCTCCGGAGGTTTGAACAATGGATATTGAAATGGTTTTTAATGAACTTTCAGCGCAGCCGGCATCTGATAAATATGCGGCTCGGAAACGGATGTCAACCTTCATTGGTACGACTGTAGTTGCAACAGGCAGATTCGGGGTCAAACAAGTTCTTCGTATTGAAAAAAATTTCTTCAGCATACTTCTGGCTCCTGATTATCCCTTGAACAAATGGCTTAACGACAGCAAGGTGAACCTTCCGGAGAGAAGCCGTTTCAAGAGATTATTATGCAAATACCCTCCCTTGGCAGGCTTTGAAGACACTGAAATCGAAGATCGTCATATTCTGTCTGAATTCTCCTATAATGGAAGTCCTGCTTCCGGTTTGGGAACAGCATATCTGCTCGGAGCCTTGGCTTTGAGTCTTGATTCTGATGTTCAATGGAGCAGAAGCAGACTTCCTCTCCGAACACCTGAGACAGTAACTGTAGTACCCCATGCCAGTCATCCCGACCATGTAAGCGAAAATGCTGACTGGATTAAAGAACAACTGAAAAAGGAGGATCCCTGGTTAAAAAACGGACTGCCAAAAAACGGTGAATACCGTTATCGCCCGCCAAAAAGTTATTATTCAGAAAAGTCTGAAGATTTTCCGACCGCACCTTACACAGATAGGAGGCGGGGTTTTACAGACCGTAACAATCGGCTTTGGTTATGGCATGAGGAGGAAAAGCATTGGGATGTACAAATTAAGCCATATGGAAGAGGAAAGTATTTCAGAGTTACTCCGGAAGGGCGGCGGTTACGGGATGATTGAAAAATGTCTCTCGGTATCTGTTAAGATTTTCCGGAATGATAGCCGTGTGTTTTTATTTCCGATAAAATATATGGTCAAGCTTTCACAGACGATTTCTCTGTTTTATCTGCCGCTGCGGTAGTCTCCGCCTGTTTAAGGCTCGCTGCATATATCTCCGCACATTCCCTGATTGAAGCCGCGATGGAATTGTAAACCTCCAATTCGGCATTGCGGCTTTTTGTGTATCCTTCCGCACATTCCTTGAGCGATGAGACAGCAGATTCATAAATCCCTGCTTCGGCTTTGCGGATTTCTGCATATTCCTTCATATATTCTCTGATCGCCGAAGCGATGACAGCCGGCATTTCGGTTCCGGACTTTTTTTTCTCAGGCTCTGCCTGACGGACCTTCCCGTATTCTTTCACAAATTCGCCGACCGATGCAGAAACGGAATCGCGCATTTTAGTTTCTGCCTGAATATTTTTTATCTGATAGTAATCCGTCAGGCACATCTGACCTTTCTGAAGAGCTATCGCCATTGACAGCAGGAGCTTTGCTTCCGATTCCACCACGTGCTTGCGGGTTTCCGTCACTTTTGCTTCTGCCTCCACGACTTTTGCCTTCATTTCCTGAACCTTTGCACGCATCTGCTGTTCATCTGCCGTGGCCATGGACCGTTTTCCCTCGGCATTTGCCTGAGCCACAATTTTATCGGCTTCCGCACGCTCGGTAGCAACCTTCGCGCCGATATTTTCTCCTACTTCCACATTTGCCATGTCAATAGACAGAATTTCATAAGCCGTCCCTTTATCCAATCCTTTTTCCATCACCTTTTTTGATACGATGGTGTCAGGGCTTTCCAGAACGTCCTTATGCGTTTCCGCAGAACCCATGGTAGTAGCAATACCTTCGGCGACCTTTGCCAGAATAGTATCTTTTCCCGCGCCGCCTACCAGCAGTTTGATATTTGCCCGGACCGTGACACGGGCAATCGCTCTTAACTGAATCCCGTCTTTTGCCACAGCAGCAACCCGGTCGGTCTGAATCACGATAGGCTTGATGCTCATTTCAACAGCTTCAAGCACATTCTGACCTGCAAGATCAATATTGGCAGCACTTTTGAAATCTAAGGGAATATTTGCCTTTTCTGCTGAAATCAATGCCTTGACTACCCGTTTGATATCTCCGCCCGACATCACATGAGACTCCATCTCCTCTGTACTGATGAAAAGTCCTGCTTTGCCGGCGGTAATTTTCGACTCCACGATAAGTTTCGGCTGCACTTTCCGAAATCTCATGAATACAACATCAAGCAGTCCTATGGGTACGCCTGAGACACGCGCCTGAAACCAGAGAGACAAGGAAGAGTAAACCAGAACAAGGGCAGCCGTCAGTGCGAGCAGCAGAAGTATAATAAAGAATGTCGTTATCATAGAAGCAGTTCCGCTCTGTAAAGTGAGAAGTGAGAAGTGAAAAATTTTCAATTCTCACTTTTCTTTTTTTTTATTTTATCGCCGAGGCGATTTTCCCGGCTATTTTCCTGATGCTGTCCATATTCCCCGGCTTCAGATCCCAGTTTGTCATTGCAAGCGCAGGCTGCCCGTCGCTGCGCGGAAGCAGATGAAGATGATAGTGCATCACCACCTGATTCACAGCCCTGCCGTTAAGCTGAAGACAGGCGATCCCGTCACATTTCATCGTCTCTTTTATTGCCTGCGCCACTTTTTGGGAAGCTCTGTGAACCGCGGCAAGGTCATCTGCACTGATTTCCCAGATATTTCCGGCATGATGTTTGGGAATTATGAGCGTATGCCCGTCCAGAATAGGATTGATGTCCGCGAAAGACAGCACCCTGTCATCCTCATAAATCTTCACACAGGGAATTTCCCCCTTTACGATCTTACAGAAAATACAGCCTTCCATAGTCTCTCCTCCTTCTGTAAAACGGTTTTGCAAACCGTTTTTTATCAACAATCAACCAATCAACAGGACGATTTGCAAAATCGCCCTACTCGCAAAACGGTTTTGCAAACCGTTTTTTTTATATTCAGCAGATCGGAAATGCCCCCGGCCGCTCCCGGCGGATTGACGGTCATTTTTATCCTTCGGCGCCGGAAATGCCTGG
>DYRK01000314.1 GCA_020718785.1 Desulfatirhabdium butyrativorans
CCGAAAAAAGGACCGGAACCCATATGGCACTGATTCCTTATTTCCGAAAATGTCTTGTATATGAAAAAGGTCTCTTTTCAATTCTTCCGACATGCCGATGCCGAAATCCCGAACCGATACAATCACGGTATCATTGATCTGCCGGGCTTCGAAAATGATCTTTGAACCCCGGAAAGAAAATTTTACGGCATTGCTAAGGATATTATTGAACACGATGTTTATCAGGGAAACCGGTTCAGCATAAACAGACAGATCGGCGTCAATATATTTAATGAATTCAATATGTTTATCGGCAAATTTCTGTTTGAATATTGTCTCGGATATTTCTGCGGCTTCCCTGAGATTGACAGGTCTGAGTTCCAAAGTCATTTTATTGTCATCCGGTCCCCACACTTGCCGGGCAAGCTTGATCAGATTCATGCTGTTGGCAACTGCCGTGCGGAGGTTTTCGGACAGGATATTATCCTCAAGCATGTTCAATCCGGAAAGAATAGGCAAAAACATATTTGCGAGGTCATGAGACATCAGATGCAGCAGTTCTCTGTACTGATAATTTATTGTAATAAGCTGAAGATGAGTGTCAACTTTTGCCAGCAGTTCTGCTGTGTCAAAGGGCTTGGCAATATAATCAACTCCCCCTGCTTCAAAGCCTTTGGCAATATCTTCTGTGTCGGTTTTGGCGGTAAGAAAAATAACCGGAATATCTTTTGTCCTCGGGGAATTTTTCAGAATGCTGCAAACTTCGTAACCGTTTATTTCAGGCATCATAATATCCAGCAAAATCAGGTCGGGCAGCCTTTTTTCAATAATTTTGAGTGCCTGACGCCCGCTTACCGCGGGGGTGAAAAGATAGCCCTCTGTTCTAAGAAAATTTCCCAGAATCTGAAGATTTTCCATCACATCGTCCACGATGAGAATAAACGGCTTCTGCTTTAAAGCCGACTTGTCCGCTTTCACTGCCTATTCCTCCGATATTGTCAATTAGAAGTGAGAAGTGAGAAGTGAGAAGTTTTTTCACTATTCACTATTCACTTCTCATTTCTCACTTCTCATTTCCCACTACATTTCCTTAAT
Source organism: Desulfatirhabdium butyrativorans (assembly GCA_020718785.1). Taxonomy (GTDB): domain Bacteria; phylum Desulfobacterota; class Desulfobacteria; order Desulfobacterales; family DYRK01; genus DYRK01. Next base: position 1,075 of record DYRK01000314.1, read on the forward strand.
GATATCCTCGGCAAGCCCCCCCAACTGATCGATATTTCCTTCAGGAGTTTCATCCGGCGGAATATAGACTCCGTTTTCATCTAACAAAACAGAAAGGGAAAGCAGAACCTCGAATTCTATTTTATAGCCTATCCGGTTATTGTGAATAATAATCTGACTGTTATGAACCTCCAGATCATCGCTTATTTCCAGATTGTGCTGATCTTCGAGAATCCGCCTGATTTCTTTCATCTCAAGCGCGCCTTTTACTTTTTCAAGCAATTCGTTTCTTGCTTTTTCAAGGACTTCCGTATTTGCGACCTTTGTCATTTCCGATTTCTCCTTTTTTTCTGACAGGTTAAGCCAGTGTCCTGGCTTTCCGTTTTATGATTTCATGAGCCAGTTCAAGATAGCTTTTTGCCCCGACCGCATCCGGGTCCGAAAGCAGAAGCGGTTTTCCCTGAGCGGAAGATTCCCTCAACTGCGCGCTTCTGGGAATAACGGTTTTGAAAACAGCATTTTTCAGATGTTTCCGGGCATTGGCGACAATCTGCTGCGAGGTTTTTTCTCCCATATCATACATGGTGAGCAGAATGCCTGCCAATAAGAGGGATGAATTCAGTCTTTTTTTTACAAGACGGGCAAATTTCAGAAGCTGGACAAGTGATTCGTAAGCGAGGAATTCACATTGAAGAGGAATCAGCAGCGAGTCCGCAGCAGTCATGGCATTGATGGAAACAAGTCCCAGCGACGGCGGCGTATCCAAAATAATGTAGTCATAGCAGTCTCTGAGAGGGCTGATGAGATTACGCAGCACATTTTCTTTGTTCGGTCTTGACATCAGTTCCAGTTCTGCCCGGAAAAACTCCCCGCGCACAGGAATCACTTTGAGTCCCTCAATATCGGTATCAAGGACTGTCTTTTCGATGGGCGATTTCCCTGACAAGGCATCATAGAGCGTCAATGCAAGTTTTTTTTTGCTCAGACCAACGCCGGTCGTCGCGCTCCCCTGGGGATCGCAGTCAATCAGCAGCGTTTTTTTTCCGATAAAAGCAAAAGAAGCGGATAAATTTACGGCCGTGGTGGTCTTTCCCACGCCCCCTTTCAGATTGGCTATGCAGATAATATGTCCCATATTTCCAGATACAATCGCTATTCGATGTTTGAGTTTTCGGAACCGGCTGTCCGGTTTCCGATTATTTTCAAAAGTCCTAAAACATCAGTGTTACTTGAAACCGGTCAGGGTGTCAATGAAAAAAAATGTGCGGTCATGCAGAAAATCCTTGACAAAGCCGGGTATCCGGTATTATAATTCCCTTCAACAATATGCCCATGAAGGGCTGAAACTCTCTGCGAAAGGAGATTTTAAAATGAACGGAACGCATGAACACAAGCATCTGCACGCACATGAGCATGATCACGGACATGTGCATGAACACAGTCACGGGGGGATGAAGCATACGCACGAGCATTCTCATACGCACACGCATGAACATCTCCATGAACACAAACATGAACATTCTCACAGCGTGACAGCTAATCTGCATGATCATGACCATGCCGGCGATCACGGTCATCACGACCACGATCATCCGACGCATGAAGCGGAATCCCATGATCATAAGCACTGACCTTTGATTTAATGATTGCAGACTTCCGAAAAGTACGATAATCTCGGAAGTCTGTCAAGAGCCTCGTTTTATCCGCCATATTCTGTTCAGCAAAAAACCGATTCCCGCGGGACGGTCATAACTGACTCTTTTCAGAAAATATATCCCGATGCCGCCTACAACGATATTGGGAACCCACATTCCTATTACCGGCGGATAGATTCCTGCTTCGCCGAAAACCATGCCCGCGGATAACAGCAGATAATAAAACAGGAAAAAAGCCAGTCCCAGCCCTATCCCGAAAGAGCGGCGTGAGGATTTGGACTGCACTCCCAGCGGCACGGCAAGAATCCCCAGCGCAAAGCAGGCAAAGGGAATTGAAAATTTCCTGTGAAATTCCAACAGGATGCTGTAATATTCACTGTCCCGTCCGGAATAATTGTCTAAATAACGGTACATTTCAATCGGATACATTTCATTTCTGTTTTTTCTGCCGCTGCTTTTTGCTTCATCCGCAGCCTTCTGAAGATCAAGCACCATCTCATAAATGTCAAAATCAACAGAATTGACAGACTGTTTATCAATATCCGCCTGATTGATGGTTCCGTTAAAGAGCTTGAGATGAAAGACCGCTTTGTCCGGTTCGGCGAACAACTGCCCTCGTGATGAGATAATAGTAATGACAAGATTCTTTGTCCGCTGATCCGCGATGAAAACATCGCTCAGGCTTTTATCTCTGATATTTATTTTGTTCACATACAGCATAACATCTTTGAAACTGTCATTGAATGTTCTTTCTTTCAAAGCAATATTCAAATGACTTCCCGCGACCTCCACGGTCAGACGTTTCAGAGACAGACTTCCCCAGGGAGAGGCATAAGCTGCCATGAATCCTGTGAGCAGACATCCCGCGGAACACAGCAGCAGTACCGGCGGAAGAACTGCATAAAGGCTGACTCCCCCGGCTTTGAGAGCAATGATTTCATTGTCGCCGGATAAACGGAGGAAAGTCAGCAGGATAGTCATCATAATCGACATGGGGATCACAAGCACGAGAAAATAGGGCATGGAATAGATCATCATCAGGGCTACGACAGAGAGTCCGACCTTGTAATTCACAATCATATTGGTAATATCGAGCATCTGCGTCAGCAGAAAAATCAATGTGAAAAACATCACATTGATGAAAAAGGGCGGTATCATTTCTCTGAGCAAATATCTGCTGAGAATCGAATCAAGTCTCATCACTTATTCCCATATTCTCCTGTTTTCTCGTTCCCAAGCCCCCGCTTCACTGCCATTAAGTTAGTATCTGCTGAAAAACTCTTTTCTCTTGCCTTTCCGTACTGTTATGTGTTATTTCGAAAATTTTGGCTCTGAGAGCCTTTTTTGAAAATTCTTTATGAAATACGGAGACAGAAAAAAATGATAAAAAAAACTATTGAAGAAGCTTTCACCCCCGAATGGGTAACAGACAATATCTCAGACCCGGCGGATGAGCTTGTTATCCTGAGAAAGATCATCCCGTGGGAGACAGTCATAAACGGACTGACCCGGTTTTACAGTGACAGGGAAGGACGTCCCGGCATCACCCTCCGGACGGCTGCCGCCCTCCTTATTATTCAGAAATTCCGGGGATTCAGCGGCCGGGAAGTCCCCGGCAGTCCGAAGTTCCGGCCTGCGGCCGCCGCCGGGAGCCCGCTCCCGTTCTTTGCCGTTTATATATGTCTCTCCGACATATTCCTCTTCCGCTTTTTCAAAAAGCGGCAGCAGAGATCCGAATCCGGCTTTCGTGAGACCTGTCCTGAAAACAGGGGGTTTATGATATGCCGGAAACCTGTGACCCTCTGAAGATAATCCTTATTTCCGAAAATGTCTAATAAGGTACGGGGTACTCTGCTCAAAGAGTTTTTCAGCAGATACTAAAACAGACGCAAGCCGTTTTGTCTCTGTTTCAGCACAGGGACTTTATCGGCAGAAACGATTTGGAAAATCGTTTTACAGTAAAACGCCCCTGCTTAAAACAGACGCAAGCCGTTTTCAATATTTTTCAAAACCTTCATCCGTATTATCCGAATTGTCTTCAATATCCTCCGTATGAACGGAAAAATCCGTGTCTGCGCCCTGATCTTCTGGAATGCTATCTTCTTCCGTTTCTGAAAAGCTGTCCTCTGTTTTCACGGCAGACGGTTTCTGAAGTGATTTTCTTTTATTTTCAGACAGTCTGGCTGCATCTCTGATGCTGAAAAATTCGATGATATTTCTCAGTTGTTCTGCCTGACCGGAAAGCTCCTCGGATGCCGAGGCAATTTCTTCAGCCGCGGAAACATTCTGCTGAATCACCTGATCAAGCTGCTGAACCGCTTTGTTGATCTGAACTGCGCCGTTGTTCTGCTCATTGCTTGCAGCGCTGATTTCCTGTACTAATTCCGAGGTCTTCTGAATATCAGGCACAAGTTTTGCAAGCATATCGCCTGATTTTTCTGCAATTACGACACAGGAATTCGAAATTTTGCCGATCTCCGCGGATGCTTTCTGACTTCTTTCTGCAAGTCTGCGAATCTCGGAAGCCACGACCGCAAAGCCTTTGCCGTATTCTCCGGCACGTGCGGCCTCGATTGCCGCATTCAGCGCGAGCAGATTTGTCTGACGGGTAATATCTTCGATAATTGCAGTTGTCTCAGCTATTGTTTTCATGGCATCTGCGGTCTCGGCTACCGATTTTCCGCTTTCTTTGGCATCTGCCGCGGATTTCAACGCGATTTTTTCGGTCTGAAGCGAATTGTCCGAATTCTGCCTGATGCTGGAAGCCATCTGCTCCATAGACGCAGACACCTCTTCCGCAGAAGCTGCCTGCTCGTTTGCTCCCTGAGACATCTGTTCCGAAGCAGAACTCAACTGACGGCTTCCTGATGTGAGATTATCCGCAATTCCCATGATTTCCCCGACAATCCGGTTCAAGCGTTCCGTCATTTCAGACAGCGAATTTCCCAGAATATCTTTGTCAGAAAGCGGTCTGACTTTGACTCTGAGATCGCCTTTGGCAATCCGCTCCGCGACGCGTACCGTGTTTTTCAGATTGGACACCATCATGGAAAGCGATTTCCCCAGAATGTCTCTATCCGAAAGCAGTGTGACTTTGACTCTGAGGTCCCCTTTGGCAATCCGCTCCGCGACGCGTACCGTGTTTTTCAGATTGGACACCATCATGGAAAGCGATTTCCCCAGAATGTCTTTATCCGATAGAATCCGAACTGTTACATTCAAATCTCCTTTGGCAATCTGTTCCGCCATCCGGGCATTTTCCCTGAAAGCAGATACGACCTGACTCATGGATTCCGCGAGTTTGCCGACCTCATCCTTTGTTTTTACCGTTATATTCGTGCCGACATCGCCTTTTGCAAGCGATTCCGCGGCTGACACAAGATTTCTGATGGGTTTGCCGATAACGTAAGATATGAAAAAGGAAAAGGCGACTCCGAGAACAATACTTGCAGTCAGCAGAGCAATAATCCACTGCCGCGACAGAGCATAGACAGCCTCGCTTTTTCCTATACTTTCCTTTGCATTTCTGTCATTGAGTCCGATAAGTCCGATGAGTTTGTTACTTAAATCTTCAAAGAGCTTTTGGTTTTCTCTCACCATATTTCTGGCTTCTTCGTTTTTGTTCTCCCGTGAAAGCGAGACAGATTTTTTGCTTTCAGCCAGATACTCTGCCCACAGTTTTTTAAATTCCTCATACAGTTCCTTTTCTTTCCCGGCATCAATCAGGGGTTCGCAGACAGACTGGTTTCTTTTGATATTGTCAAGCTGTTTTGCCATATCTGCTTCATATCTGTCCATGTCTTCTTTTACTGTGGAAAGAATATGCTGCAATTCGGCAATCCGGAAATCAGAGGTGTTTGTATCGATATCAGAGAGGGAATAGGTTGCCGGCAGATACATATTTGCAATCTCGGCTCCTGAGTTATGTATTTCCACCATGTTTCGGATAGAAAAAATCCCCAGAAAAGCGGTTACGGCAAGAACGGTGAAAAAGCTCGCCATCAGTTTTGTCCCTGTTTTCAGATTGTAAAACCATTTCATGATGTTATCCCCCTTCTGTCAAAGTTTTCATAGATAGCAATCTTCTTACCATTATCATATTCTGTTAAATATGTCAATAGAATAGATCAGGCTGAAAAAAATGATAGTCCTCCCTGACAGATTTCTTGCCATTTACAAAAATATTTCATATAAAGGGATCGGTGAGTTAAGGATTAAACGACCGACCATTATGATTTATAAGATTCGGCGGGTCAGACATTTCTGTCTGACCT
>DYRK01001036.1 GCA_020718785.1 Desulfatirhabdium butyrativorans
TATAAGGAAATATTTTCACTGATAATGCCCTTTACGTTTCCCTCGAATACGGTTTTGCCGGTATTCAAATCCGCAGACATGGTATCTGCCGAAAGCCGAAGTCCGGGGCTTGTAATTTCTGCCCGCGTTTTTGAAAAAAACATCCGTCTGCCGTGTTCATAATTCAGTTTTTCGGTTTCGAGCCGGTATGTTTCATCTTTTAACACCACATTCCCCGTGACTTCAATGTCATTCGACTCTGTTTTCAAAATCCCCTTTTGCGCGCTGAGACAGACTTCTTTTTTGTTTTTGAGAAAAAATGTCACGCTCAGTTCCTGAAGAACAGCCTGTTTTTCCGAATTCATATAATAAACCGACACGGCATCCAGACTCCATTCTTTCATTCCGTTCCGTGTCGCAATTTGACGGACATTGGCTATAGAAATGCTTGCACCTTCCTGAACCGGCGATCTCATAGGTTCAGGTGAGCTTAATATCCGGCGATAGCCTGCAAATGCCGCGATGATGATTCCCAGCGCAATGATAATCGCAGCCAGCAGAAGAAGTTTTAATTTCTCCTTATTCCTTTTTATATCAGGCATATCAGTTTAACGGATATTTTCTGTTGTCCGCGCCGGTTTCGCACAGCAATTCTTTCAACTCCCTGATTTTCATCTGAATTTCATCCGCAACCCCGTTCCATTCGCCCATAGGATCCGCGGTCAGTTCATGGACTCTGACATTGACGGCTTTACGATACAGTTCCGCGGATTTGACTTTCAGTTCATTGATTTCGGAATATATTTTTTCAATCTGCTCCGCTGACATACAATCCATTTCTCCTTATTTTAAAGTAAAACGATTTTGCAAATCGTTTTGCCGATGAAACGACTTATTTAAAGTAAAACGATTTTGCAAATCGTTTTGCCGATGAAACGACTTATTTAAAGTAAAACGATTTTGCAAATCGTTTTGCCGATGAAACGACTTGCAAAGTCGTTTCACAAAAGCGCAATTTATCCCGGTGTTGAGTATATATAAAAAAATTATAACAAAAACCGTTCAATCACTTTTTCCCAGAGACCCTGCGCGTCCAATATTGCTTCGCATATCTGCCTGACCGCGCCTCTTCCGCCCCGATCTTCTGTCACCATATCGGCTAAGTCCCGCACGATGCGGTGAGCGTCAGCCACGGCAACAGAAAAGCCTACGCGTCTCATTATCGGCAGATCCGGCAGATCATCGCCTGCAAATGCCATATCTTCCGCACATATCCCGGTCTGTTCCGAAATGGAATCCAGCAGGGCAGCCTTGTCCTTTACCTCGTCAAAAAGCAGATCAATGCCCAAATCCTTACAGCGTTGGCTGAGAGCCGCGGAACTTCTGCCGGTTACAATACCGACCTGTATTCCCGCGGCCATCAGCAGCCGGATGCCCAGCCCGTCTTTTACATTGAAAGCCTTGATTTCCGAGCCGGC
>DYRK01000315.1 GCA_020718785.1 Desulfatirhabdium butyrativorans
TTATATTCTCGCCACCGTCATAAATTGCGCTTTTGAAATCTGCCTTCCCGCCAAATTGATCCTGCCCGTATAAAACAATTTGCAAAATCGTTTTACCCTGCAAAAACCATTTTAGCATTTTTGCACTCCGGATAAAAATCCTTGAAAATATCGGTCAATTGTGATAAGACCGATTCAATTCATATCGGCAAAGCCCGAAACCGTTTCTTAACAACCTGTTGCCAAAGGGAAACCGCCTTCCGGCAATTCCGAAAGAGAGAAAAAAATGCAGAAAAAACGCTGGCTGTTGTATTCAATTCTTCTTATCGCCGCTGTCGGCATCACGCTCTGCGTCCTGTTCCCGGGCTTTTTTGCAGATATCTGGTGGTTTAAGTCTTTGGGATATGAAACCTATTTCTGGCTGAGACTTTTGTACCGCTACATAGTTTTCACCGCCGCGACCCTCATTTTTTTTCTGTTCTTTTTCTTCAATTTCTGGACAGCCTCAAAATCCGCAGGTTCGGAAACAGGCCGCAGCCGGAGCTTTCTCTTGAAGCCGAAAATATATATCCCATTTTCAATTCTTCTGTCTGTCCCTATGGCTTTTCCAATAACGACAAAATGGGAACAGGCTCTGCTCTGTGTTTTCGGTCAGAACTCAGGTATTTATGACCCGGTTTACGGTAAAGACATAAGCTACTATCTTTTTTCCTTTCCTGTTCATTCCCTTGTTCAGAAAGAAATTCTGGCCGCATTTTCATTCCTGTTCCTGATATTGACGATAACTTATTGGTTCAGAAGCCGTTCCTCGGCAGACCGGCGGTTTTCCGCGGGGGCAAAGATTCATCTCACGCTCCTGATGCTCCTGATTTTTCTGATACAGGCTTACGGATACAGACTTCAGCAGATTGCCCTGCTTTATATCGACCGGAATCAGCCGGCATTTTTCGGTCCCGGAACTATGGAAATGGAGTTCTTTTTACCCCTGATATGGGGGTCTCTGTCTCTGTTTACGGCTACAGGACTGTCATTCATCCTTCTCATCAATACGCGCAAAGGACTCAAAGCATTTTTTATTTTCGGATTCTGTTTTCTGCTGACTCTCGCCATCCGTGAATCTCCGATTTTGCGGAAATTGGCAGAAGATACAGTACGATCCGACAACATCGTCAAAGAAAAGCCCTTTATTGCCAACAGCATTGCAGGCACATCGGCCGCTTTCGGGCTGGATCGGATAAAGATTGCCGATTATCCGGCAAATCAGAGCCTGCATATTAAAAATTCTGATAAAATTGTTGAAAATATTCCCTTGTGGGACAAGGCCTTATTAAAAGAGGTTTATACGCAGCAGCAGGGAATCCGACCTTTTTACGCTTTCACGGGAATTGATACGGATCGGTATATCATAAACAATGCGTACCGTCAGGTTTATATCGCTGTACGCGAACTGAACCTTGACGGGCTTCCGGAATCTCAGCGCGGATGGTTGGATATTCATCTGCGATATTCTCACGGATACGCCGCTGTGATGAGACCCGCGGCAATAACGGGCGAAAAACCGCCGACTGATTTCATACAGGACGGTATTTTGACTTCGGCAGGGGAATTCGAAATCCGTCAGCCCAGAGTTTATTACGGATTATCAAAAGCTTACACTTATACCCTTGTGCCCAATACCATCGGCGAGACAGAGCCTTCTGACAAAGACAGTGACAAAAAAATTCATTATGCGGGTCAGGGAGGGGTTCCTTTTTCTTCTCTGTTTAGAAAACTGCTGTTCGCGCTTTATTTTAAAGATGAAAGACTGTTTTTCATACAGCAGCAGATCGGCGAAAACACCCGGATACTCTTCCGTCAGAATATTACCGAGCAGATTCAAAGAATTACGCCTTTTTTTGTCCTTGACAGAAATCCCTATCCCGTTATAAGCGAAGAAGGAATATTCTGGGTTCAGGATGCTTACACGGTTTCCGACCGGTATCCGCTCGCGGAACCGTATAAGGGCAGATTCAATTACATCCGCAATTCCGTGAAAATCGTGGTGAACGCGTATAATGGAAAGATTGATTATTATATTGCCGCTCCCGATGATCCCATAATCCGGGCATACGGCCGGATTTATCCGGGTCTGCTGAAACCTCTGGAAGATATGCCTTCGGAAATCCGGAGCCATCTGCGTTATCCTCAGGACCTTTTTGAAATTCAGATGAATATGTATGCGAGATATCATCAGAAAGACGCGGAAAATTTTTTCAGAAACACAGACCTTTGGGATTTTGCGGAAACTGCGCCTGAAAAATCTTCTTATCTGACTCTCCCGCGGCATGATTCGGATCAGCCGGAGTTTGTTCTGTCAGCAGCGATGAAACCCGCAATATCCGCCGACAGCCTGAGCGCGTTTGTCTTCGCGGGCTGCGACAAAGAACGCTACGGAGAAATAACTGTATTTCAGTTTTCCAAAGAAAAACAGGTTCCCGGAATATCGCGGATCAACAGCCTTATTGAAGGAAACCCGGATATTGCCCAAGAACTGCTTCTTTCTGAGAAGTCCGGCGGAAAAGTAAAACGCGGCAGCATGATTATTCTGCCGATTGAGGGTATTATTCTTTACATTCAGCCGGTTTATGTCACCATGCCTGAAGAACCCTCGATTCCCAGACTGAAGCACGTGATTGTCGGCACGCGGGATTCCGCAGCCGTCGCCGGCAGCGTGGAAGAGGCTTTGCAGAAACTTGGCATCGGAATTGAAAAACCTCGATAAAACTGGCGGCATGTATCGGAACCGCACATATCGGAATCTGATACGGGGAACAGGTCTTGTGTCTTTTCAGGTAGTTGTAAAAGAGACCGATCTGTCTGTACATGCCGTAAAGCCTCTTGAAGACATAACCAGAGAAATCATTCTGAAATACAGAGGTTATATTGAGGCTCATATCGAAAGATATCCGGATTTTGCAACAATCCTGATCCCCTGGCATACTCCGAATCCTGTGCCTGCGATCATACAGGACATGATCGCCGCGGGGGAAAAAGCCGGAGTCGGTCCTATGGCTTCGGTCGCGGGGGTGATTGCCGAATATGTGGGCAGAAGGCTTCTGCCGTACAGCGATGAGGTCATAATCGAGAACGGCGGGGATATTTTTGTGAAAAAAAACAGCGCGGTGACGGTCGCGGTCTTTGCGGGAAAATCGCCTCTGAGTCTTAAAATCGGACTGAGAATTGATCCCTGCGGTCTTCCGATTGCGCTGTGTACCTCATCGGGAACCGTGGGGCATTCTTTAAGCTTCGGAAAAGCCGATGCCGTGTGTGTCATATCGAGATCATGCGCGCTTGCCGATGCCGCGGCGACATCTGTGGGAAATCAGGTGAAATCAAAGCACGACATTGAAAACGCTCTTGAATTCGGAAAAAGCATTCCGGGGGTTACGGGACTGCTCATAATCATCGGGGATAAACTCGGCGCGTGGGGAGATTTGGAGATTGTGCCGATTCAAGGAAAAAAATGTTGAATTTCACGCATAAAAAGGATAAACAGAGTTTCATTCTGAAAGCATTTCATCTGAAATCATATTTGCGTTCACATCACGTTTAATTTTTAACCGAATAGGGGGATTCGTATGAAAAAGGTCAAAATTGGGTACTGGGCAACCATTTTCGTTCTTCTTGTGCTGTTTTTTGTTCAGAATCAGGAATTCTTCATGCAGAAGAAAGACTTTGTCTATAACCTTATCCATATCAAAACTCTGGCGGATCTGGAAATCAGATGGTTTATGGCGCATAAAACTCCTGAGATATATCTTATTATTCTGTTTGCCGCCGCCTTCCTTACAGGTGTTGCTTTGACTTTTATTTACGGTTTGTTTTCGCAGGTTCAATACAGCAGAAAAATCAGACTCCTGAACAGGACATGCGAAGCGCATCTCCAGAAAATAGCGGACATTGAAAGCGAACTGAGGGCTGTCCGGGGTGCTTCTCCTGATCTGGATGATGTTATCAATATCAGCCCCAAAGATTCCGACCTGTCAGATTTCAGCAAAAAATGAAATGCACAGGAAGCATCCGCGCGTATCCGATTCCTGCTTTCGTCATTCTCACGGGAGCAGGAATTTGTTTTTATTCGCCACGCAGGACAGATCACCACGCCAGCTCGGTAAGGAGGGAGTCTGTTTTTTTCTCGTTCCCAAGCCCCGGCTTGGGAACGCACTTGCCTGGGAAGCCCCGGCTTCCCGTGACGGGAGACGGACCGAAGCCGGGGCTTCGGGCGCAGATGCGTTCCCAAGCCGGGGCTTGGGAACGAGGAAAAACGATTTGCGTCTGTTTTAAGCCTGGGCGTTTTACGGGTTGAAGATAATGAGTGAAAAAGCAACACCGGTCATAAAACAATATCTTGCCATCAAGGAAAAATACAAAGACTGCATCCTCTTCTACAGGATGGGGGATTTTTATGAAATGTTCTTTGATGATGCCAAAGTCGCATCCAAAGTCCTTGAAATCACACTGACCGCAAGAAACAAAAACGAGGAATCGCCTGTTCCTTTGTGCGGGGTTCCGGTCCGCGCTGTTCAGGGATATATTGCCCGTCTCATAGAAAAGGGCTACAAGGTCGCAATCTGCGATCAGGTTGAGAATGCCGCAGATTCAAAAGGTCTTGTGAAACGGGAAGTGGTGCGGGTCATTACCCCCGGCATGATTGTTGAAAATGAGTTTTTAGATGAAAAATCGAATAATTATGTCCTTGCGGCAGGAAAAGCGCAGACCGGCCGTTACTCGGCTTTCGGGCTGTCTTATCTTGATATTTCAACCGGAACTTTCCGGCTCACCGAATCCGAAAATATCACCGCGGTAAGCGATGAAATCCTCAGAATATCGCCTCGTGAAATTCTGCTCCCGGAATCAGCGAAAAGCAACGCCGAGTTTTCCCCTGTCCTTGAAGCTGTTTCGGAAAAGGCAATCACATTTCTCGAAGACCGGTTTTTCGAGTATTCCCGAGGACGTGAAAGGCTGCTGGATCAGTTCGGAACTCTTTCGCTCGAAGGGTTCGGATGCGAAGATATGAAAGCCGGAGTGCGTGCTGCCGGAGCATTGCTTTTTTATGTGGGAGAAACTCAGAAACAGAAATTGCAGCATCTCAGCGGCATTGAAACTTACGGTCTGGGCGATTATCTTCTTATTGACGATCTGAGCTGCCGGAATCTGGAAATCCTGAAAAATCTGCGTAGCGGAAACCGGCAGGGGACTCTTATCGCGGTTATGGATCAGACCGTAACTGCAATGGGAAGCCGCCTATTGGCAAGATGGCTGAGATATCCGCTGATGAATGTGCAGGATATCCGGAACAGGCTTGAGGCTGTGTCTCTGGCAAAATCGCAGCCTCAGATTCGGAAAGACCTCAGGGAAAAGCTCAAATCCGTGTATGATCTTGAACGGATCGGGAGTAAAATCTCGATGGGCTATGCCAATGCAAGGGACCTGATTGCGTTAAAGCGTTCTCTGCTTGTGCTTCCGGACTTGTCAGTCCTGCTTTCACAGTTGAACCGTCGGGAATTCGAACCCGATCCCTCATCTCTCGAACTCGGAGAACTGGCAGACCTTATCGAAAAAGCCATCTGTGAAGATGCTCCGATGACAACCGCCGAGGGAGGAATGATCCGTACCGGCTATGACAACCGATTGGATGAACTCATAAAAATCAGCAAAGACGGGAAAGGCTGGCTCGCGAATCTGGAGGCCGAGGAAAAAAAAGCAACCGGCATAAACACTCTTAAAGTCCGGTATAATAAGGTATTCGGATATTATATCGAGATTCCCCGGAGCCGGTCCGAAGATGCGCCGGCTCATTATGTCCGCAAGCAGACTTTATCCAATGCCGAGCGTTATATCACCGATGCCCTGAAAGATTTCGAATCCAAAGTTCTGAACGCCGAAGACCGTAGAGCAGCCCTCGAATATGAAATTTTTGACAGCATCCGCAAAGAAGTCATTAAAAACAATCCGAAAATTCAGGAAACTGCCCGTTTTCTGGCGCGGACAGACTGTCTGCTGAATCTGGCGGAAATTGCCGATGAAAATGATTATACCATGCCGGAGATCGGCACAGACGGCGATATGCTCATTGAAGAAGGACGGCATCCGGTGCTGGAAAAAATGATAACCGGCGAGCGGTTTGTTGCCAACAGCCTCAGAATGGATGATAAAGAAAATCAGATTCTTATTATCACAGGCCCGAATATGGCCGGAAAATCCACGATTCTGCGGCAGGCGGCGCTGCTCGTGCTGATGGCGCAGATGGGGTCTTTTGTGCCTGCACGGAAAGCGACAGTCAGTGTTACGGACAGAATATTCACGCGTGTCGGCGCGCTGGATAATCTTTCTCAGGGGCAAAGCACTTTTATGGTGGAAATGCAGGAAACCGCCAATATATTAAACAATGCCACTGCAAAAAGCCTTGTGATTATGGATGAAATCGGGCGGGGAACAAGCACTTTCGACGGTCTTTCCATCGCGTGGGCAGTTGCGGAATATCTGCATGATGCAAAGGGGCAGGGCGTGAAAACCCTTTTTGCCACGCATTATCATGAACTTACAGAACTTGTGCGGATCAAGCCGCGGGTGAAAAATTTCAATATCGCGGTGAAAGAATGGAATGATGAAATCATTTTTCTGAGAAAATTGGTCGAGGGAGGAACCAACCGGAGCTACGGCATTCAGGTTGCCCGGCTCGCGGGAATTCCCGACAAGGTGATCCGCCGCTCAAAAAAAATTCTTTCGGAAATCGAAAACAGAGAACAGCGCGGAAACAGTTCTTCGCTTTTCGATGAGCGTGAAATGGAGAATCTGAAAAAAGGACCGGTTCAGCAGGAGCTTTTCAGCAAGCAGGAACATTTTCTGATAACAGAGCTTAGGAATCTCGATATATCCCAAATGAGACCGATAGATGCCATCAATTTTCTGAACGAGTTGCAGGAAAA
>DYRK01000316.1:0-1140 GCA_020718785.1 Desulfatirhabdium butyrativorans
AGCGGCGGCACACTTGTCGGTACAGGCGCATTTACCTATACCGCAGGACAGAGTAATGCGGCAGTAGGGCTTACCGGCGGTACCCACAATGTGGTGAGCGGTATTGATCTTTCTTTCCTTGCAAAAAGTATCCCGGTTGATTTTGTCACCCATTTCACAATGGCTTGCGGCAATGACAACCTGATCGGCAAGGGGCAACTGGCTGCACTTCCGCCTCCGCCTCCGCCGACAGGAACTCCCGAACCGGCAACTATGTTCCTTCTGGGATCCGGACTGGTCGGTCTTGCAGGTCTGAAGAAGAGATTTAACAGGAAGAACTAAGTGTGTTTCTTTCAGTTGTAAAAAAGAGGCAGAGTCGGAAAGGCTCTGCCTCTTTTATTTCCGCTCCGGAGTGCAAAAATCATTTTTTGCACAAACCCGTCCAGTCCGAAAAACCGGACGAAATCCTATCCCCAAGCCTCTTTTTATCTGATCTGAGCCATAATCTTGTCTAATTTTAATTCAAAAAATAAATTATAGTCCCGCGTGAACGACAGGGATATAATTATTTGAATTTATAAGAATGCGAACTTCAAGTTCCGATTTTTTCAGTTGAAAATCCCGGCAAAAATATGGCTTTCCCACCCGATATTTGAATTTTTTCCGATTTTTCGGACTGAATCCTGAAAATCGGACAAATGCTGCTGATTAAGTTTTAATATTAAAATCAGATAGTTAAACAATTAAGATGCCGAATCTGAAAAAAACAGCCTGTCGTGGAAAAAAAGCATTTTATTTTTTTAAATCAGATCATTATAATTCATAAAAAAGAATTTTTCCTGCTTTTGCAGCCAAATGAAAAACATTGTTTGGAACAACAATATTTTTTATTTTTAAATTAAACAGTTATCGTTTTTTACAGTAAATTTGTATTTCTGGTACGCTCTTTGCAAGATAAAAGAAAAACATGAATGACATTATAGCAAAAGGAGGTAATCCGAAAATAACAGATTTATTTTAAAGCGTTTTTTTCAGTAAGTTCTTTTTTATCCATTTTTAACTTTCAATTTTAAGGAGATTTGATATGAACAGACTTTCAAAGAACGTAGGATTTGTAGCGGCGATGGCTGTTGTTTTCTTCATGGCCGGGAATGTCTTAGC
>DYRK01000316.1:1240-6946 GCA_020718785.1 Desulfatirhabdium butyrativorans
ATGTTCCTTCTCGGCTCCGGTCTGGTCGGACTTGCAGGGCTGAGGAAAAAGTTTAATAAAAAGAACTAAATGTTCTTTACGATAATGAAAAAGGCAGCGTCGTTAAGATGCTGCCTTTTTTGTTATTTTTAAAAACGATTTGCAAAATCGTTTTCTACCGGTTTTAAGTAGGACGATTTTGTAAATCGTCATGTTGATAAAAAAGATAAAAACGATTTGCAAAATCGTTTTACGGCAAATTTTAAAAGCGCAAATCCGGAAAATCGGACAAATCAATTTTTATTTGTCCGATTTTTAGGACTGAATCCGAAAAAGTTGGCGATTACCCATGTGTCTCGGATATCATATTTCCTCGGAACTCAGCCGGATAAAATTATTTTTTATTTTAAAAATAGTAATTTATAAATATAATGAATATAAAAAACAGATTCTGGTACAGTCTTTGCATATATAATTTATGAAAACAATTAATGACGAGTTAAAAAAATAAAACCCCCTTGTTTATCCTTAGCCCGATTGATTGGACAGTTGAAAAAAGAGTTAAAGTAAGAGTTCCGCCACAAGTCCGTGACAGGGCAAGGGCATTGGCTTCTGCCCTGTCAAACCCCTGAAAAAAGAGGGCCGGAAAAAACGCATTATCCTGCTGAAAAACCTTTCTCCAAAATAGAACGCATTTGCAACGCGTCAAAAATATTTCGGATAACGGTACCCTCCCGAAAGCAAACCCGGTTGGGATAATGCGTTTTTTCCGGCTCTCTTATTTCCGCACTCCTCCATCTTCCCAAACCTGATATTTTTTTGTTCCTCTGTCCAAACTCCGATATTGAACAGCTTCGGAAATATGATTAACGCGGATATCCGCGTCTCCCTCAAGATCGGCAATGGTTCTCCCTATTTTCAGGATACGGTTGTACGCGCGTGCAGAAAGCCCGAGCTTGTCAACAGCTTTCTCAAGAAGGGCGGCAGAAGCATCACCGATGACACAGTGCTGTCTGATCTGACGGTTGCTCATCTGGGCATTGCAGAATATTTTTGTTTTTTCAAATCTCCTTGCCTGAACGCGGCGGGCTGCTGAAACGCGTTTCCGAATGTCTGCCGAAGGCTCTGTCAGGATTTTCCCCACCAAATCTTTGTAGGAAACCGCCGGCACTTCCACATGAATATCTATCCTGTCCATCAGGGGACCGGAAATTTTCGAGCGGTACCGGCTTATCTGCTGAAGTGTGCAACTGCATTCATGCCTCGGATCGGAATAATATCCGCAGGGACAGGGATTCATTGCCGCAATCAGCATAAACCCTGCCGGATATGTGACAGTGGAAGATGCCCTTGAAATCGTTACCTTCATGCCTTCCAAAGGCTGACGCATAACCTCAAGCACATGCTTTTTGAATTCAGGCAGTTCATCTAAAAAAAGCACCCCGTTATGTGCCAGACTCACTTCGCCGGGTCTCGGAAAATGTCCCCCGCCGATCAGCCCGGCATCCGATATGGTGTGATGAGGAGAACGGAATGGTCTTGCTGTGATCAAAGCCTGATTTTTTTCCAGCATCCCGGCAACACTGAATATTTTTGTAGTTTCAACAGCTTCGGCAAAACTCAGGGGCGGAAGAACAGAGGGAATCCGCTTTGCGAGCATGGTTTTTCCTGATCCCGGAGGTCCGATCATAATCAGATTATGCCCCCCTGCCGCGGCTACTTCCAATGCCCGCTTGACATGCTCCTGCCCCATTACCTCTGAAAAATCCGAATCATTGCCGGAATACCCTTCGAATATGGCGGAAATATCTGTTTTCTGAGGTTCTATATTTGTAAATCCCCGGAAAAAATCAATCACCTGATTCAGCGTTTTTGCCGGAAGAACCGAGATTCCATCCACTACCGAGGCTTCACGACCGTTGTCAGACGGAACGATAATCCCCGAATATCCCGCGTCTTTTGCCGCTATTGCCATGGGCAGTGAACCGTTTACAGGCTTGATCCTGCCGTCCAAAGAAAGCTCCCCCAGAATAAGATACATGGAAAGAATCTCCTGCGGAATCAGGCGCATCGCACATAGAATCCCCAGCGCCATGGGCAGATCAAAGCCGGTTCCCTCTTTTTTGATGTTGGCAGGAGCAAGGTTCACCGTGATCCGGTCATCCGGAAACATATATCCGGAATTGCCGATAGCAGTTCTCACGCGCTCCTTGCTCTCCTTCACGGAAGCTTCGGGAAGCCCCACCGTGGTGAAAGAGGGAAGTCCCGGAGAAATATCCACTTCCACTTCAACCAGATATGCGTCAATACCGATCACGGCACTGCTTAAAACCTTTGCAAGCACAATTTTCCTCCGATCTTTAAAATTTATAAATCATAACAAAGATATGTCCGATGAACAATCTTTTTGTATGCTGACCGGATGAAAATCTTTTTCGGATTTTGTTGCAAAAAAAACATAATACGCTATATGAATGCTATATTATCAAGGTTGTTTTTAAATTACCCTCGTTCCCACGCTCCGGCGTGGAGGAGTGCTGAAATGCCAATTTTATAAGATGGGTTCAGCACTGCGCCAAAGCCATCTTATAAAATCGGCATTTTTGCACTCCGGATTATCCCGGTATTTCCATTATGGTTTATACTGCCCACCGGCATAATCTGCGCTTCTGTAAAACGGCTTTGCAAGCCGTTTTATCGGCAAAACGGTTTGCAAAACCGTTTTACAGAAAATTCGGAAAGCGCAGATTATGACGGTGGAAAGAATATATGATTTATAAGGAATAATAAATGGTTATCCATATACAGCAAAGAACGGTTGCAAAACCGGTTTCCTGTTCGGGAACCGGAGTTCATTCGGGCAAACCGGTCAGGCTGACGGTCAGACCCGCGCGTATCAATCACGGCATCAGATTTGTCAGGACCGATCTGCCGGACAGCCCGGACATCTGCGCGCATTTCAATTCCGTGGTTGACACAAGCCTTGCAACGGTAATAGGCTGCAACGGATTTATTGTTTCGACCATAGAGCATCTGATGGCAGCATTTGCCGGTCTTTCCATAGATAACGCCCTTGTGGAATTAGATGCTTACGAGGTTCCGATCATGGACGGCAGCGCAGGTCCTTTCACCGCGATGATAAGGTCCGCGGGTATAAGAGAGCAGGCAGGACCCAAATGCTTTTTTGTTGTCAAAGAACCGATTGAACTGAAAGAAAACGGAAAATCCGTTGCCATTTATCCGGATCCGAGTTTCCGAATTACCTGCACCATAGAATTCCCTCATCCCCTGATCCGAAAACAAACCTATTCCTTTGAACTCTCCGATGAGGTATTTGAACGGGAAATTGCCAGTGCCAGAACTTTCGGCTTTATTCAGGAAGTCGAATACCTTAAACGCTACGGCTTTGCCCGGGGCGGTTCTTTGGATAATGTCGTGGTACTGGACAAAGCCGGCATTCTGAATCAGGACGGACTGCGCTTTCAGGATGAATTTGTCCGGCACAAGATTTTGGACTGCCTCGGCGATTTTTCCCTGCTGGGACTGCCGTTGCTGGGGCATCTTGTGGTCAGCAAATCCGGACATGCCTTTAATCATGCGTTCCTGAAAGAATTTTTTGCCCGGAAAGAATCATGGGACACGCTTACCATCCATGATATTCCCAGAATCTCTGATTTCCGACCGGAAAGCTTTGCTGCCTGACCGCGGTTTCGGGGATATGGAACAACACAGACAGACGGCTAAATGACATCCTTGATAAAGCGGAACATAACTATCATTTTTGCGGGCATTATTATATTCCTGATACAGAATCCGGCGGCTGCACAGCAGGCGAGGCTTTCCGATATTACCATCACCAATACCCGCGACAGTCTCGAACTGATTTATCTGCATGTCAAAGGCACATTTACCGAAGAAATGAGAAAAGCGGTTTTAAGCGGCGTACCCATTACTTTTTCTTTTTTTATAACGCTGGATGAGGTCCGCGGTTTCTGGAAAAACAAACCCATTGCCGAAATCACCCTCACGCATACCATCAAATATCATAATCTGAAAAAAGAATTTTCGGTAAAGCGGTCTTATGACGACAGAACCCTGACCGCCCGTTCTTTCAGCGAAGCCGAACTGCTGATGAATGAAATAAGAAATCTCAGGATTATTGCATCGGACCGGCTGGAAAAAGGCAAACCTTACCGATTGAAAGCCAAGGCACAGTTGAACAAGGTGACACTTCCGCTGTATCTGCATTATATTCTGTTTTTTGTTTCACTCTGGGATTTTGAAACTGAGTGGCAGACCATAGATTTTACTTATTGAGAAGTGAAAAGTGAGAATTGAAAAGGCGGATGTACTTTTTTACACAGGTAAAACCGGGCTTTGCTTACAGGGGCGTTCCCAAGCAGGGGCTTGGGAACGAGGGAAAAGTCCGGCTTGATATCTGTAACCGCCGACTGCACCGAGAACATGCATAGCTTCGGTAAAACACGGACATGTCGTCAGCATCGGCAATATTTCAAGAGCGTCAACGCATATCTGATGTTTGTCATCTCTTCTGTAAGGCAGAGCGATCAGAGGTCCGGTATCCGTCAGAATCACAGATGCCCCTGCCGTCTTTTTCCAAGCAGAATGTCAGCAAATTTTTTGCCGGTGCCTGCGACATCTGAGCGCCGCCTTTGACAAACTCGCTGCTGTCAAAAAACGCCGATATAAGTACCTGAGCAAAAATTTTGTAACATAATTCTAATTTTTGAATGTCCGATTTTCAAACGGTTTCAGATTAAAAAATGTTACAAAATTATTGGTGAGGTACTTATCCTGTCAGCAGATCAGCCAGTGTTTCCGCCCTGTTCTGTCTGCCTGTTTTTGTCCGCACAGATTTTGCTCTCAGTACCGAGATTCTTTCCCGAAGTGTTCCGAGAGCAACTATTTCAACAGTTGTTCCCTGTTTTTCAGCGAGTTCATTCAGATATGTTTCGATTTCAGGAGTTAATGTGATGACCATATTTATCCTCGGAATGATCGTATTCGGGGCTTCATATTTCTATTATATTTCGCTTGAACGTCTTGTTATGCCGTAATAAATCTTCGCTCATATCACATTTCCGGGAAAATTGCAACTTAACGGCTTGAATCCGTTGAATATTCGGTGATTACGGAGTCTGTGTTTTCAGAGAGGCATAACAACGAGGTCAGTGGCGGCGTTAGCCGCCCACTGCACCGACTGGTCAGGCATTTTTTTATTCGGTAAATTTCCAAACATCTGTAAACAGAAAATGATCGAATGTCGGGAGTCCTGCACAAGCAGTGATGAATTTTATTCAGTTTCTGAGTAAAATTTATTTTATGTCCGATTGCTGCCGGTTCTGACAGATTGCAGAACATAGTAACACTTTTTTTCCGGTTTTCAAGGAAAAGTCCTCTTTCAGAAGCGATTTTCCGGTTTCGAGAAAACACTTCTCCTTTAAAAACAATATACAGTATTAAAAAATGTCTCAATTTTTTATCGGGAAAGAGAAGCATTATAATGATGGATAAAATACCATATTGCTCCGATATGATTTTCAATTTTTTTGGAAAAAGAAAGTGTTTTTCTGACAAAACTGGAAATCCTCTGTCTTACGGTGCAGTTGAAACTCTTGATATTGTCTGTTTTTCCGTTTTCTTTTCCTGCCGGACGATGCCGCTCCGACGGAAAAACTCCTTCACAGGCAGACCAGAAATCGGTAT
>DYRK01000317.1 GCA_020718785.1 Desulfatirhabdium butyrativorans
ACCTGCAACCTGTCACCTGCAACTTGTTACCTGCAACTTGTTACCTGTTACCTGTTACCTGTTACTTTTTCATAAAAAAATCCGACTGCATTGGCGATTTCCCAGACCGGCAGCAGCAAGGCGACAATAATCGCCTGACTCGGAGGCAGTTCCGAGATATGTTTTCGCAGAAGCAGGGGCAAAGAGAGATGAAATTTCAGATCGCTTCGTATTTTGCCGGTCTTTCGCATGGCACGGATCCGCTGATATCGGAATGCTCCTCTGCCGTATTCGAAGTGCTGTTTGCAGAATTTTCGGAAAGTGAGCGGATGCAGATGATAAACCGCGGCTTCCGGCGCGTGAATGATTCTATACCCTCGGTTCAGCCATCGGTCGCAGAATTCTCTGTCTTCTGCGGTAGTAAAACCTGCATTGAATCCGCCCATAGTTCGGAAACGGTCAGCAGACACAGAGAGATTGGCTGCGCCCACAAATCGGGCATGTTCCGGGTCCGGGTTGTAGTAATGATAAACCAGATCGAAGATGATCTGAGTGGCGGCGGAATAGGGATTGTCACGAACCGCGTTGAATGTCCGCCCGCCGATGAGATGATCCGATGTCTCGGCAAAGCGTTTTTCCAATTTTCGGAGCCAGCCGGTTCCGGGCGGACAGTCATCATCGGTAAACACGAGAATTTTGCCTCCGGCTCGGTCGGCGCCGGCATTGCGAGCCGAAGCGGGACCGGCGTTTTCCTGCCTGATCAGCTTAATATCAAGCTGATCTTCAAATTTTTTGACTATGCTTTCCGGCGGTTCTTTACTGCCGTCGTCCACAATAATCACCTCAAACCGATCATTAGGATAATCCAGATCAGATACGGCTTTAAGGCATGTCTTCAATTGCTCATGCCGGTTGCAGGTCGGAACAATGACCGAGAAAAAGGGCTTTCGGGCTTTCAGCATTCATCCTCCTGAATTTTGATATCGGTGAATTTCACCCCATACTTATGTCAGTTACAAATTCTGATGGTATTGTTGAGTCTGAAGGTATTCAACTATGATGCAAGTTGTTTTCACTTCTGCCTGTAATATCACTGTATTTAAAAAATATTAATTTGTGATGGCTGCAATCGGCTTGAAGGAAGCGAACACTTCTTCAAAAAGGAGAGGATGAACCTTCACCCCTAGGCCGATCTGCGTAAAAGTCCGGAAAACGGCACTCGCAAAAGCCTTCTGCAAACGACCTTCCGTCTAACCTCCCGAATGAGGCTGCCAGCTTTTTCTTCCATAAGGGATTCCCAATTTACTCATCCGTGTCCTGAGTGTATTTGGATGAAGCCCCAGAATTTGTGCTGCTCCGCCAGGTCCGTTGATCTTGCCGCCGGCCATCTCCAAAGCCTGCCTGATATGCCTGACGGTCATCTCATCCAACGAAAGCAAGGTTCTGTTCCGGGGCGCGTCAAGAGTTACCTGATGAATAAGCGGAACCTGCGGGGTTAAGAGATCCTCGAATGAGAGCATTCCACCTCTGCTCTGGATCAAAGCCCGTTCAACCATGTTTTCCAGTTCCCGTACGTTGCCCGGCCAGTCATAACTTACAAGTCTGTTGACAACACCATGACCGAGCACAGATCTCTCTTTGAGCTTCAGTTCTTTGGACTTGCTGTCTATGAAGTGATGGACCAGAGCCGGAATATCTTCTCTTCTATGCCTCAGCGGCGGGATCATGATAGGAAAGACGTTGAGCCTGAACCAGAGGTCTTCACGAAACTGCCCCGAGGCAACCATCTCCTTGAGATTCCTGTTTGTGGCTGATATAACACGAATATCCACGGGTATGGGAGTTGTTCCTCCGACGCGCTCGATTTCTTTGGTCTGAAGGACGCGCAACAGTCTCACTTGTGCCTGGGCCGGAAGCTCTCCTACTTCGTCCAGAAAAATCGTGCCATTGTTAGCCCGTTCAAATCGCCCCCGCTTTTGACTGATCGCCCCTGTGAATGCTCCCTTCTCGTGGCCGAAGAGCTCGCTGTCGAGGAGGGTATCAGGAATGGCGCCGCAATTCACCTTGATAAACGGTCCGTCCTTGCGAGGCGAAGAATAGTGAATCGCATTAGCGAAAACTTCTTTTCCTGTGCCAGTCTCTCCCAACAGCAGCACGACGCTGTCGAGCGGTGCCACCTGCTTAACCATTTTCATCACTTCCTTCAGACCGAAATCCAAACCGATGATCTCTTCGCCTGAAACTGACCGCAGTTCTTCAAAAAGATAACGGTTGTCGTCGGCCAGCATGTCCTTAAGCCGAATAATTTCCTGATAATCCAGAGCCTTTGACATGGCAATGGCAAAAGGCTCATGGAGGAGTTGAAGGAGGCGGGCGTGCTCATTTTTGTATTGATTCAATCTATCTGCCGCTACCGCGAGCATACCGATCAAATTGTTTTCAAGTTTGAGAAACATTATCATTACAGATACATCGGATTTGATCCCAAGCTGTTCCAGAATCTCCGGAAGCCCTGCCTCCTGGTCAGGCTGATTCACAATTACGATCATTACTTCATTCTTCGACAAGGCTGCATGTAAATCGGCTGCTCTTTTATTACGACCCTTCTCGGATAAGGGCACAACCCGTTCATACCCTTCTGACCGGCTGACACCGGCTGATGCCACGAGCTGCATCAGATTCAAATCATAATTCAGTGTGTGCAGCGTTGTCCGAATCACGGGAATGAAAGCTCCTATGTATTCAATACAGCGATTCAGAGCCGTTCCGATGTCGAGGCTGCTGCATATACGCAGAGTCGCCTCACGAAAAAAAACATTTTCATCCATGTTGATCGTTCCCCCGTTTTGTGTATCACAAAGACCTGCTCGTAATCAAGCCATATTACAACATACCGAAAAAATACTCAATAGCGTAACACACATTACGGTATTCAGTAAATCAAAAATTTAAATTTTATTTAATTATTTGATATTTCTATATATTTATATGTTGGCACGAAACATGCTATAACACGAGGTATTGCAGATGACTGCGAGAAGAGGTCATGCCTGCTGAAAGCTGCATGATTTAAGGTGGTTTATGAAAATGAATATCCCATCTCAGTTCACAGGAATTGCAATACGGGAAACCTGAAAACGGCATATTTGATGGATATTCTTTTCATAAAATCACCTGAATACAGACTTACAGGATAAATTTCAGTTGTCAAGAATAAAACAGCATCAAAAATTTTCAACAGGTGTCCGATTCACCCGCATGAACCGGACACGTAACAAGAAGGAGACAAACATGGCTAAAAACAGTCTGGCGATCATCGGCATCGGAGAGGTCCCTACCGGCACATACCCGGACAGATCCCGATGGGATATCATCTATGAGACATGCATGGAGGCGGTAGGGTTTGCAGGGATTGACAAAAATGATGTGGAAGGGGTCGTGGCAGTGGCCCCCCAGGCTCAGCCGGAGATCACTGCTGAAATATCGTTTGGAAAGATCCCCGAAGAACTGGGGTTAAAAGGATGCAGGGAAGTCTGTATGTGCAATGCCGGCGGCGCATCCACTTCCAACTGCCTTCGGCTGGCCGAGCAGTACATCGGAAGCGGCATGGCCCGGATCGTCCTGATCCCCATGTAACGGTCCACTCCGGCATCCCGGTACCGGATCTCATCAACTTTTTTGCGAAAGCCGGGATTGATCTGCAGTGGGAATATCCGTACGGCACCACATACAACGGCATTATCGCCATGATGACCCGGCGATACATGCATGATTCCGGAGCAACCGCGGAGGAAATGGCTTCTGTGGTTGTTTCCATGCGCAAATGGGCCGCACTGGATCCGAATTCCATCTTTTACGGGAAAGAGGTCCCCTCTGCAGAAAAAATCATTTCCTCCGGCATGGTCTCATCGCCGTTGCACAGGCGGGAATGCAATGTGCTGGCAGACGGCGGCGGAGCCCTGCTGGTGATCAGTATCTGGAATCTGTACATGGCCTATCCGGTGGGACACACCATGTTCATGGAAGCTGTCGGACTCTGCGAACCGGGACAGGCCGGAAAAGTGTTCATGGAAGGCCGTACATGTCCCGGGGGGAATCTGCCCTGGGCAACCATCGGTGACGCGGTCGGACGGGGGCATACCGGTTCCGGGGTGAGCATGGCCACCTATATTGAGACAGCCCGCCAGTTGATGGGAAAGGCCGGAAAAAGACAGGTGTCCGATGCAAAATATGTATTTCAGAACACGGCCGGCGGATCCGGCATGAACTTCATCGCAACCGTATGGGGGAGGGAATTATCATGACACAGAATCAGCGGGCAATACCCGTCATGCAGCCATGGACAAAGGAATTCTGGAAAGGGACCAGACAGGGAAAGCTTCTTGTTCAGCACTGCAGCGACTGCAAGGCCAATATATTTTTTCCGAAAAAAGTATGCCCGGAATGCTGGTCAGCAAACCTGACATGGAACGAGTCCGGCGGACAAGGCAAAGTGTACACATTTACCAAAATGACGGACATGGTGGAACCGAAATTCATGGGTGACCTTCCATATATTCTGGCTATGGTGGAATTGAAAGAAGGCATCCGCATGACCACCCGGATTGTGAACTGCAACCCGGATGATGTGGCAATCGGTATGAATGTGGAAGTCGTTTTCGACGAAGTTTCCCCTGAATGCTCCCTGCCCGTGTTTCAGCCCGCGGACGCGTCATTGAGGCTGACCTCTCCATCCGATGAAGAGTATAGCGGTGTTCAGTTTTTCAAAAAAAATTTCTGTTTCCTGCGGACTGATGCCCAGTTTCAGCGTATCTTCGAGCAATATCAGAATCTGCGATGTCACGCCGCCTCCGGGCTTTGCATCCGCACACCAGTACCGGTTTACAGTTTTGCAGACCGTGTCGGACCTGAAATCGAAAAAATCTGACCAGTGTTTCAGATTCTTCCATCCCAGCTCCGCCAGATCACGCTTCAGATTAAAAATTTCCGATCTTGACCTTTGCATGTTTTTTCCTTATGTTATCTGAGGTTGTGTCCTTTATCGGACAGATTAAAATTCAATATATACAATTTTTGTATATTGTCAAGAAAATTTTAGATTATTTTTGAATATTTTTTTTCAAGCAGGATTTTTCAAAGTAAGGAATGACATGCTGGAATATATGGGTTTGAGATTGAAGGAAATAAGAAAGCTTAACAAAGCAACTCAGGTTGAATTCGCACAATTGCTTGAAACATCTCAAAGAAATATAAGCAGCTATGAGAACGGTAATTTGGAGATTCCGGACAGAGTAAAAATAAAATTATTCAATTTAGGTATAAATTTAAACTGGCTTCTGACAGGCGAGGGTGAAATGTTTTCAAAGCCGGGAAATTCAGAACTTTCGGAAACTCACTATGATGAAATTTCAGATATTATCAACATACTGAAAACAATGAATAATGATGATATCCGACAATTCGGAAAAATGGTCGGGGAATGGCAGAAACTGAAAAAAGAACTGCGGGAAATGAAAGAAAAACTGACAGAAATGGAAAAAATACTTAATAAATAAAAATGCATAGCCCGAAAAAGGGGTACAAAGACAGAACACGGTGCGCCGCAGGCAACAGGTATCCCCTGAATTGCGCCGGCGCTGTACCGTCAGCCTTTTTTCACGGAGGACTGACGGCCTCGGCTCTGCTGTTCCGAACAGAAAGCGGAGAACGCCTTGCCCTCCGATTTCCACGCGGAAACCTCACAAAACATACGATACCGTATTCTGTCCCGGGGGGGCGCTTCCGTCAACGCCGGCTTGTCCCCGGTATGTGACCCCTTTATCTCGGGCTATGCAAAGTTATCGGTAACTATCGGAAAGATATAAAAATATACTCCCATCGCTGCTCTGATGGCCTATTGGCCGGCAAGAAATGCATAGTGAATCTTTCCGAAGGCAGATACTCCTTTTGCAGCTCAAAGGCTGATTGAAAAAATTGCTGCTCACATACCGACTCTTATACTCTAAAAAAAAATTCTTTCTCTGTCAACAAAAAAATTGCAACAATGCCGCTGCCGGAACATGTTCTGAAAGTCACAAACGTAAAATCAACAACTTATGGGGATTTACATGGGAGAATCGTGTGAAATACAATAAATTGAAATTCCTGGTGATATTCGGTGTCATATCTGTACTGCTGCCGTCATATGTTTACAGCCACGGCTGGGGCGGATATGAACAGGGGGCAAAGGCGCACGGCATGGGGAATGCGTTCACCGGCCTTGCCGACGATCCGACCGCTGTTTTTTATAATCCCGCAGGAATCGTTCAGGCTGACGGGACCCGACTGTCTGTCGGATTTGCCGTACCGACCATCAGCGGGGATTACAGGAGTAACGGAACTTCCGGGAATCCGGGTGTCAATCCGGGTGATAAAGCCGGTCTTGAAACGCAGTCTTTTTTTGAACCCAACCTGTATCTGACATCAAAGATCAATGACAGACTCTCGATAGGAGTCGGAGAATATACCATATTCGGCCTCGGGTTCAAGTGGCCCGATTCATTTGAAGGAAGATATTCGCCGGGCGGTAAGAACGGCAAACTGGAAACCATGACATTAAACCCTGTGGCTGCCTATCGTGTCACCGACAAACTTTCAGTGGCTACGGGGGCGCGGATTGAGCGGGCTGACATCACGCTTGAAAACTTTGTTTTTCTGGCGCCCGGGGTGGACGATGTCAGATCGGAAATCAGCGGTGATGATTTCGGACTCGGATGGAATGCCGCCCTGCTGTATCGCTTCAGCAATAGACATTGTCGGAAATAAGGAATCAATGCCACGCAGGTTCCGGGGTTTTTTTCGGACGCTTCGGAGGAACCCTGAGAGTGACTCTGAGATTATGCAGCCCGCAGGCAATTTCCATGACAATAGACATTTTCGGAAATAAGGAATCAGTGCCATAGCGGATCCGGGCCTTTTTTCG
>DYRK01001037.1 GCA_020718785.1 Desulfatirhabdium butyrativorans
TTCGTATATCTCCGACCGATGACGCAGTGAAATTTGATTTCTGGAAGTCTATATAATGACTCTCAAAGAATAAAGCGACAATAAGCACCGCATGTTCGCTTACCGCGTGATCCCTCTTTCGGAAGTTTTCAGAAAATGGATGAAAT
Source organism: Desulfatirhabdium butyrativorans (assembly GCA_020718785.1). Taxonomy (GTDB): domain Bacteria; phylum Desulfobacterota; class Desulfobacteria; order Desulfobacterales; family DYRK01; genus DYRK01. The sequence continues at coordinate 147 of DYRK01001037.1, forward strand.
TGACAATCTCCGGAAGCTGTTCCACCTCGGCATTGACTCTTTCTATGGCTTCATTCAGGGTGATGCCTATGCGGAAAACGATCCTGTAAGTCTTTTTCAGAGCCGACAAAACCTCCGGCGACATCCCGTGCCTTTTCAGACCCACGCTGTTGAGTCCGTGAAGAATTGCCCGGTCCCCTGCCGCGATGAGATAGGGCGGAACATCTTTGACTACCGCAGATTTTCCGCCTATAAAGGCATAATCTCCGATTCTCACAAACTGGTGAACCGCGCTCAGTCCGCCCACAGTCGCATAATCGCCGACCGTGATATGTCCGGCAAGCGTGGCATTGTTTGCCATGACCACTTTCCTGCCGACTTTGCAGTCATGGGCAATATGGACATAAGCCATGATAAAGCACTCTTCGCCCACCTCGGTCACACCTCCGCCCGGGCCGGTTCCCCGATTGACCGTCACAAATTCCCTTATGACCGTCCCCTGTCCGATTTTTACCCAGCTTTCTTCGCCCCCGAATTTCAGAGACTGGGGCGCGGCGCCGACAGAGGCAAACTGAAAAATGCGGCAGTTCGGACCGACGGTCGTATAGGGATCAATCACGGCATGAGGACCGACAACGGTTCCGGAGCCGATAAATACTTTTTTCCCGATAATAACGTAGGGCCCGATCTCAACACCGGAATCCAATTCTGCTCCGGGATCAACAATTGCTGTGGGATGTATCATAATATTTTTTCTCCGAAAGTTGCCATGATTTCCGCTTCTGCCGCAAGCTCGCCGTCAACAGTTGCCGTGCAGCTCATTTTGACCGCGTTGGACCGTGCTTTCAGCAGAACAATTTCAAGTATGAGCTGATCTCCGGGGACCACCTGCTTTCTGAAACGCACTTTGTCCATTCCCATAAAAAACATCAGCGCACCCTGTTTTTCCGGCGGTGCGGACGCCACGATCAGCACCCCGCCTGCCTGAGCCATGGCTTCCACAATCAAAACGCCCGGCATAATAGGGGCTGAGGGAAAATGTCCCTGAAAAAACGGTTCGTTCATGGTGACATTTTTGAGGGCAATCACTTTTTTATCCTGCTCCAGTTCAAGAATCCGATCCACCAGAATGAAAGGATAACGATGGGGCAGGAATTTCATAATTTCCCGAATATCATATTTTATTTCCATAAGCCTCTGATCTGTACAGACTTTAAGAAAACGTAAACGTGAATGTGAACGGAATATACTCAGCAGACCGGAAATGCCTCCCGGCCGCTCCCGGCGGATTGACGGTCATTTTTATCCTTCGGCGCCGGAAATGC
>DYRK01001038.1 GCA_020718785.1 Desulfatirhabdium butyrativorans
GAAAAACCGATGTCTGTTCCACATCTCAGTTCAGAGCCTGCTATACCTTCAAAACTACGGGTCCTGCAAGCTGGGCAGGTATCAGCTTTACCGGCACTATCACGGGTCCCGGGACGCTTGCCTTTGTGAAAACCGACAGCATCACGGTGAACGGGACAGACTATTCGGGTTCCTGCGGAACATTCAATTCTCTGCCGGTTGATCTTTCCTGTCTGAGTCTGCCCGCAGCGGGCGCGCCCGCGCCGAATGCCGGAGTGACGCTCTGTCTGACCTATACTTATCAGACCACGAATATTGCTTACGGCGGATATGAGCATGTGGCTTCGCTGATTGTGCCTACCGGCATGGGAACAGGCTGCGGCGGATCGCTTCAATACGATGTCAAAACACCTTTTTCCGTGGAAGGCTCCACTTTGGCTTTGGCATTGGAAAGTCCGGTACTTACCGACGCGTGTAAAGAAGACACTTATCTTTTGAATATCAGCGGCACGCGTATTGCTTATGATACCTCGATTACTCTGAATCCCCAGAATAATTATGAATTTGTGACCGGCGTATCCTTTGAAAATATCAAAGATTCCGCCGGTGCGGCTATTGCGGCTTTTGAACCCGTGAATAACGGCAACGGGACTTACACATGGAATTTCGGGGATATTATTCCCGCGGGAACGATTCGGCTGAAAATGCGTCCGGGCTGTTCCACGAATCGGGTTTGGAAAGCCTCGGCGGTGTATAACAATGTCTGTGAAAACGGTAGCGCTCCTCAGCGGAGCGCGTCTGCGGAAAGTTCGCCGGTATTGGTGCGAAGCGGTATTCCGACTTTGCACATGGTTCCGGCAAAAACTTACGCTGCAACGCCTTATCCTTTTCAGACGCTTTATATCGTCAACGGCGGCGCGGGCGCGCTCTACAATACCGATGTGACTGTGACTTTTGACACGGATTTGGAATACAAAAGTTACAGCACATATATCGGCTCCGGTCCCGACAACGTCACCGTAGTCAATCCCCATTCCGTGATTTTTCATTTTGACGAAATTGCTCCGGGCGCACAGGAAGCCCTCACGCTCACCGGCAAGCTTGTGGGCTGCAATGGCTTGTATATAAACGCGGATTTGAAATGGGGCTGTCTGGGAGTCTCCTGTAATACGCGGAGCGAAACTGCGCTGGTGGTTCTCTCCGATGCGGAAATGACGCTGGTGGATCATTATTCCGGAATTTTGGATTATTGCGGCGACAGTGTGAATTTCTCGATCATGGCGCGCAATACCGGCAAGACCGATGTGTTCAATGCCATATTGAGAGAATTGCTGCCTCCGGGCGTTGCGTTTATTGAGGGGAGTTCGACTGCGAGCAATCCCGGTGGATACGGTTCGGGACTGACCGGGTCTCCGGTGATTAACACATTTTTAAGATTTCATTATAACTAATTAATTTATAAAGATAAAAT
>DYRK01001039.1 GCA_020718785.1 Desulfatirhabdium butyrativorans
GCTGTCACGCTGGAAACCGAGGATCAGAATATCGAAGTGTATAACCGTTTCCGTGCCATGGAACTTAAAGCCCACAAAGTTGAAATGCGGGGACGCTTTGATCCACTGGGCATTATGAAGCTTTGCAGACTGATCAGGCGAGAGAATATCCATATCATTCACACTCACGGATACAAATCGGATATTCTCGGATTCATCGCGGCCCGGCTGACAGGGATCAAAGCTGTATCCACCCCGCACGGCTTTGAAAACGCAAAGGATTTGAAACTTCAGATGTTTATCCGTCTCGGTTGTCTGATGCTCAGATATTTTGACCGGGTGGCTCCGCTGTCTGAGGAACTTGAAGACGATATGCACAGAATCGGAGTTGCTTCCTATAAAATACGGCGGATTATGAACGGGGTTGATCTTGATGAAATAGAATCGGAACGAAAAATAAATAGGCATCCTATTTATTCCGATCCGGGCGAAAAAAGAATCGGGTATGTAGGACAGATGATCTATCGGAAAAACTTGGGAGATATCATCAAAACTTTTGATCTTCTTTACAGAGATCATAAAAATATTCGATTAATCCTTATCGGAGACGGTCCCATGAAATCCGAACTGGAAGATATGGCAAAGACGCTGCCTTCCTCTTTGCAGATTGAATTTTTGGGATACAGAGCAGACCGTCTGAAAATTATGAAAGAATTAAATCTGTTTTGCATGACATCTTCGCTTGAAGGGATTCCGAGGTGCATGATGGAAGCGATGGCATTGGGAATACCGGTTGCCGCTTACAATATTCCGGGGGTTGACAAGCTCATTATCCATGAAAAAACCGGTCTGATGGCAGAATTCGGTCAGCCTGAGCTATTGAAGGAATGCTGGAAGCGGCTTTTATTTGATAATAATTTTTCCGCCAAGACCGCCTTAACCGGCAGAAATCATGTAATAAAAAATTTTTCAGCCAAAAGAATGGCTGAAGAATACAGTCTGCTGTATCAGGACATGATAATACGGAGAAAACAGCGATATGAATGAAAAAAAAATACTCTTTATTGCCTACCTGTATCCGCCTGTGGCCGGCACCGGGCTTCCGGGTGTTCAGCGCATGGTCAGGTTTATGCGCTATCTGAACCGTGCTGAGAAATATGTACTCACATTAAGGACAGACCAATATCCTGAATTTTTCTCTTTAGACAACAAAACTCCTCTGCCGATAAACCATGAGACAATTATCCGTACCGGAACGGCTGATCTCTTTAAAGTTTTGTTGAAGGGAAAGAATCTTTTCCGTTCTTTGCTGAAAAGAGATAAGTTTTCTGATTCGAATTCGGACTCAAGCCTTTATGATCTGCCGGACAAAAAAAGCGATTCGGTTCAGACAAACCGTTTCACCCATATCAAAGATATGATTTCGGATTTACTGAGGTTTCCCGATTATGCCTATTCGTGGATTGTTCC
>DYRK01000318.1 GCA_020718785.1 Desulfatirhabdium butyrativorans
TTTTTATCAGAAGGGCGACTTCGAACATGCCGCTCAATTATGGGAAAAAGCTCTCGCAAATCTGAACGGCGGACAAAATCCCGGTCTCTATATGGATACACTGGCACATCTGGTTTATGCTTACAAGTCGCTCGGTTTTCACGAAAAAGCCTTGTCTGCTCTTACCGGTGCTGTATCTGTGCTGAAAAAAAGCAATGACCGATACCGAAACGCCGTGTTTCTCAACAATCTGGCTGATGTTCATCTTTCCCTCGGAGACCTGAAAACAGCCGTCAAAGTCATGGAAAAAGCCATTGCAGAAGCCCGCTTGTCCGAAAACGCCCGAGTTCTCGCAGAGGTTTTGAACAATGCCGGAAACATGCTGATTGCAGATGCAAATTACGAAGAGGCGATTGAAGCCTACAGGGAATGTCTCGGACTGATTGACAAAGCCGGATCCGGTGCAGAAGAACTCAAAGCAACCGTGCTGATCAACAGAGCCTATTCGACGGCTATGCTTGCTTCCCCTCAGCCCGAAATGTCGGAAGAGGCTTTGCAGCATATCCGAACCCTTCCGGAGGGTTACGCCAAAGCAGAAAATGAGATTGCACTTGCAATTCTGATGATAGAATCTTTGAAAAACAAGAGCATCGCGGATTCATCCCCGATTCGGGAAATCTGGGAAATGCTGACAGAAGCAAAGCAGATCGGCGAAAAATTGAACAATCCGAAAGTGATTTCTCAGGCTTACGGATATATGGGACAGTTGTATGAATACGAAGGGCGGCATGAGGAATCACTCGGGCTTACGCGGCGGGCGGCCTTTTTCGCTCAACAGGGCAATTATCCGGAACTTCTCTACCTCTGGCAGTGGCAGACAGGCAGATTGCTCAAAGCCGAAGGAAATACCGAACCGGCGATTCAATCTTACAAAAAAGCAATTGAAACTCTGAATCCCATCCGTCCCGAACTGTTCAGAGGATATCGGAGTCAAAGAGAGATATTCGACGAGCGTATCCGTCCGGTTTATATCGGGCTTGCCGATCTTTATCTCAACCAGGCGGATGCCTTACAAATTCCGGCTGCAAGAGAAGAGAAATTGAAAGAAGCAAGAGATACCATGGAAGTTCTGAAAACGCTGGAGTTGCAGAATTTTTTCAAAGATGAATGCGTAACCTTCACGGAAGAAAATAAGCAGTCTTTGGATTACACTCCGCCGCATACCGCAGTGGCCTATCCTATTTCTCTCGAAGATCGGCTGGTTGTGCTGCTGAGTCTGCCCGATGCCATGATTCACTTCAATATGCCTGTGGATTTCCGAAAACTGAAAGATACGGCAAAACAGTTCCGAAGAGAGTTGCAGACCCGAAGCAGCAACCGTTTTCTCAAAAATGCCCGAAATCTCTACGACTGGATCATTGCCCCGGCTGAAAGCGAATTGGCTGCCAGAGAGATTGACACTCTGATTATCGCTCCGGACGGCGCATTGCGGCTGATTCCCTTTTCTTCTTTGTATGACGGACAACATTTTCTCATTGAAAAATATGCTGTCGGAACCGTGCCGGCGGTCCGGCTTACTGCTACAGGCGGGTCTCAATCGGAACATACCGATATTCTTCTGAGCGGTCTTTCGGACGCGGTACAGGAATTCAGCCCCCTGCCCGGAGTCAAAGAGGAATTGGCTGATGTCAGGCAGATCATGAACGCCCGGACTATGCTTTTCAATAAGGATTTTACCGTTACCAATCTTACGGGCGAATTCAAAACCAATCCCTACGGTATGCTTCATGTTGCAACCCACGGCGTATTCGGCGGAAGTGCAAGAGATTCCTTTCTGCTTACTTATGATGACCGTTTGGATATGGATCATCTCGCGAATCTGGTCGAATTCAGCAGATTCCGGGAACAGAAAGTCAGTCTGCTGACATTGAGCGCATGTCAGACTGCGATGGGCAATGAGCGCGCCGCGCTGGGGCTTGCCGGCGTTGCAGTCAAAGCCGGGGTGCAAAGCGCGATAGCCACCTTATGGTTTGTGGATGATGAATCCACATCACTTGCCATAAAGGAATTCTACAGGCAGATCGGAACACCGGGACTGTCAAAGGCAAAGGCATTGCAGAATGCCCAGAAACAACTGATTGCCAAACGCCGGTTTTGGCATCCGATTTACTGGGCGCCGTTTCTGCTGATCGGGAATTGGATGTAGGAATTGAGAAGTGAGAAGTGAAAAATGAAAAATGAGAAAGGAGGATGACGGCAATGCGTTCTTTGATAAAATTTATATGGCTTTTTATTTCTTTACTGCTGCTTACAGATTCTTCTGCCTTTGCCGCAGATTTTCTCTCTCGTTCCCAAACTCCGGCTTGGGAACGAGGAAAAGACGGAGAAATACTCAGGAGAGACAGCGAAGGATCAAGCCGGGGGCGCAGCCGCAGCATGATGACCCGGCGCAGCGGAGAACTGACTCGGGGACTGATCCGAGGGAATAGTCAGGGCAAAGACTTATCTGCAAGCATTCCGTCCAGTATGGTTCCGCTCATACCCGAAACCTCGGGACTGACTTCAATGCCTCAGCCTTCCCTGTTATGGTATGTCTCAGGCAGTTGGCCCGATAAAATGGAATTTCGGATCAATACCTTCAAAGCAGATGAACCGGTTCTGGATACAAGCATTCCGGGGCCTTCTTCGGAAGGGATATATCGGATTGATCTTGCCGAGTATAATATCTCGTTGAAGCCGGATACGGAATACGAGTGGTTTTTAACCATAGTCTTCGATGAAAACGACCGGTCTGCCGACTATTTTATCAGCGGAACCGTCATTTACTCGCTCCTTAGCGATGAGGTGTCGGAGCGACTGGCAAATACTCCGAAAGACCGCTTATACGCTGTCTATGCCGAAGCCGGATATTGGTACGACGCGATAGATCACCTTTCCCGGCAGATTGACGCAGATCCCGGGGACACGGCATTGCGAAAATATCGGGCAAAACTTCTTGAACATGTGAATCTGCCGAAAATTGCGGCTTATGATATGAGGCATGTTTCAGGGAATTAGGGATCGAAAATTAGGAGGTTTTATGAAAGCTGACAGTTTTTCAAAGTTTTATGTTGTATCGGTATTCGCATTAGGATTGCTTGCGATAGTTTGTCTGCCGTCATTGCTTTATGCAGCGGAACAGAAAGCAGCGGACAGTCTTTCCACACCTGACGGAATACCCGTTTACAATCCGCCGTTAAAAAATGCGGAAACAACCCGAAGAGAAGCTGATGAGAATAATTCTGAAGATAGCAGTATAAGCCGAGGGATTACCAGAGGATTGAGCCGAGGGGTTACCAGAGGATTGAGCCGAGGGTTGACCATGAAAGGTTCCGAAAATTCGGGACCGGAAGAAGAAATACCTCTGCCCTTACATATCTCTCCGCTTGCGCCCCAACATACGGGACTGACTTCGAATCCTCAGCCTGCCTTATTGTGGTATGTCTCTGGTTACTATCCGGAAAAAGTAGAATTCAGGCTTAATGAGATCGGTACGGCGGAATCGCTCGTGGATACGGATATCAAGGGACCGGACAAAGAAGGGATTTACCGTCTTGATCTTGCCGATTACCGTGTCAGTCTCAAACCGGATGTCGAATATGAATGGTTTTTAACAATCGTATTCGATAAGAATGAACGATCCGCAGATTTCGGGGCAAGTGCCGCAATCAGATATGTCAAGCTTTCGGAGGAGTTGTCAAAGCGGGCAGCGAATACGCCGAAAGAAAAGCAATACTATGTGTATGCGGATCAGGGGTACTGGTACGACGCGATTGACAGTCTTTCCCGGCTGATCGAGGCAAAACCGGGAGATAAGACATTGAAGAGCTATCGGGCAGCTTTGCTTAATCAGGTAAAGCTTCCGGCGGCAGCCGCTTATGACAAAAATTCAATAATAATACCATAATATCACAGAGAATTGTAACGTCTTGCCTTTCGTTTCCCGTAATAAAAATCCGAAGGAGAATTTTATGAAACCTGTCCTTAAGTCTGCCCTTGTTTTTGCTTTAGTAATACTTGTTGTGACCCGGCTTTATGCATACGGAACTCATCAGCAGGGCATAAAATCTGACGGTTCCCTCGGCACAGCCGGCAAACTCGATCTCCCGGGCCCGAATTACGAAATTAAAGCCGAATTCGGAAAACAGGTCGGAGCAAATCTGTTCCACAGTTTTGAGCAGTTCAATCTTCATTCCGGAGAAAGTGCGACATTTTCAGGACCGGACTCGGTTCGGAACATTATTTCACGCGTGACCGGCGGACAAGCCTCATGGATTGACGGCAGAATCATTTCTATAATTTCCGGAGCGGATTTCTATCTGCTGAATCCTTCGGGCCTGATGTTCGGGCCCAATGCCTCTCTGGATTTGAGCGGATCATTTCATATCGGCACAGCAGATTATCTGAAAACGGGAGATAATGAGCAGTTCTACGCCCTGCCTCAGACCAATGAGATTCTATCTGCGGCCAGTCCTGAATCTTTCGGGTTTTTAAACGATCATCCGGCAACAATCTCTGTAGAAGGCGCTTATCTGAAAGTATCTGAAGGAAAGAATATGTCTTTTACCGGCGGCGATGTTGACTTGCGTAACGGCACACTGCAAATACCCGGGAATATGTCTGTCCGGGCTTCGGCATTTGTTGCAGACAATACCCGGATTTTCGGCAATCTTTCTGAAACCGGGGACACAGGGACTGTTACGATAGATGCAGATACGGCTGATTTCGGAAATTGTCACTTCTTCAGAGGGTCGTCAGGAACAGGCAAAGCCGGAGATATCATCTTCAAAGCAAAAGAATCCGTCTCATGCTCCGGAACTTCTGTTTCTACCTTTGCTATGGGAGACAGCGCGGATGCAGGCGATGCCGGAAATTTTCAGATCAAAGCCGCAGATATTTCTTTCAACGGCACTAAGGTAGAGACATCCACATCCGGAGCAGGTCAGGCAGGAGATATTGTATTTGAAGCGGACAGAAACATTTTGCTCTCAAAAGCCTATATCAGTTCAGGCACATCCGGTCAAGGCACCGGAGGAGATATTTCTTTCACAGCTCAGAATATCTCATTTACCGACGCGGCATATATCTCCGCCTCCACTTTCAGTACCGCGGATGCCGGAAATGTGAACATCGCCGCATCGGGAACCGTGAGCGTCTCCGGCCCGGGAACCGGTATTTTTACCTTTACGAACAGTACGGAGGATACGGCAGGAAAAGGCGGAAATATCTCTGTCTCTGCTCAGACGCTTTCGCTTTCGGATAAAGGAAAAATAAGCGCCTACAGTCTCGGACAGGGAACCGCAGGAAATATCAGACTGAATGTCGGCAGATTAGAGACAGATACCGAGTCCTCCGTCACTTCGGAGAGTCCTTTTCAGAATGCCTATACCGGTTTTGCCACCATTGAGGAACGCGATGACAATATTCCGGTCAGCGGGGACAGGCTTGAAATCAAAGACAACGGAACCGGAAAAGGAACATTTTCCGTTCATGCGGATAATACCCAAATACCGCTCAAAATTTATTCGGTTTCGACTATGGCCGAACTGGACGATTTGGCTGAAAAATACTTCATCATGCCGGGGAGTGTGGCCCAAGTCGCCGATGCCGGAGGCGGAAATCCGGGGCGTTTCGTTCGTACGGATCCCTCGGCAGGGCAATGGGTGAGATTTTATGATGACAGAGTACACACAGTGCCGGACAAAGCCGCGTCGGATAGTATTACTTATCAGTTTTATGACAATATCAGCACTTTTCCTCCTTACGGTTCAGGAGACCTGATCCGGGTCAACGATATGGGAGACGGAAAAGCAGGACTGTTTGTTTACAGTCTGAGCGAATATGACTGGGGCAGTTTTTCAAACCTCATAAGATTAAGCTGTTTCGATATCGGAGATATGGCGGAACTGAGCCAATTCAATTATACAGTTACGGATTGGGATATTCTTACGGTCAGAAATGACAGCAGTTCCTTTGTATTCTGGAATAATGAATGGTTAAAACTGACCGATAAAATCCGGACAGTTGCAGATACAGAAGCGGTAAAGCAGCTGATTTTTGTCCGTGCAGGAAATATTGTGAAAGTCGAGGACGGAGGAGACGGCAATCCCGTAACTTTCATGTATTCGGGCAGAGAATGGGTCACGCTGAATCCCAAGATTCATGCGGTTGCGGATTTGGCTGAACGAGATAACTTTACGGCTCAGAGCGGAGATGTGGTATATGCGGCAGAAGACGGGACCGGGAAATCCGCCTATTTTCTGTATAAAGACGGAGAATGGATCAAATTTGTCAAAAACGACGCGGGCAGTATTGATATTATTGCGGACACGGTCAGCATGAAAAACAAGAGCAGAATCAGTTCATCGTCTCAGGGAAACGGCGATGCCTCGGATATTACTCTGACGGTGAGACGTTTTGAAGCTGATTCCGGTTCAGCGGCCACTTCCGAAAGCAAATCCGAATATCTGGGCGGCGATGCCGGTACTATTACGATCCGCAGCGATGACTCGCTCAGATTATCCGGCGGAAGTTCTCTGACAGTCAGCGGAACAGATTCGGGGGGCGGCAAAATCAGTATCCGTGCAGGAAATTTGCTTTATCTCTCTGACAGTGAAATTGCCAGCAATGTGACTCAGGGAATCGGCAAGGGCGGAGATGTCTCTGCGGATTCCGAATTTCTGATTCTGAATCGGGGCAGGATCACGGCAAATGCCCAGGAAGGAGACGGCGGAGCAGTCTTTATCCGGGCAGAGAATTTCATCAGGTCTTCGGACAGCAGAGTAACTGCCACGTCTCAGCGGGGAAATGAGGGAACGGTGACGATTCAGGCTCCGGATTTGGATATTGCTGCCGGACTGATGCTCATGCCCGATACTTATCTCGATGCTGCAAAATGGGTACTGACGCCGT
>DYRK01000319.1 GCA_020718785.1 Desulfatirhabdium butyrativorans
CAAGCCGGGGCTTGGGAACGAGAAAACGAGAAAAAAGGCAGAATAAACGATTTGCAAAATCGTTTTACCGTAAAACGGCTTTGCAAGCCGTTTTTCCTCGTTCCCAAGCCGGGGCTTGGGAACGAGAAAACGAGAAAAAAGGCAGAATAAACGATTTGCAAAATCGTTTTACGGGATGAAAAAGCCGAGTGATAAAATCAGAGTTGACATCTTTGTTAAAAACCATATACTGTAATCTATGAAACTCAGAAGAATGGAAATTACGGGCTTCAAATCCTTCAGCGACAAAGCCTCTATCGAATTCCCGGCGGGTGTTTCCGCGATTGTCGGTCCCAACGGATGCGGCAAAAGCAATATCGTGGATGCCCTGAAATGGGCAATGGGCGAACAGAGCGTCAGGCAACTCAGGGGCAAATCCATGGAAGATGTAATATTTGCAGGCACGGAAGGAAAACCGCCCCTGAATCTTGCCGAGGTTTCTTTGGTGCTTTCCAATGAAAACGGCGATGCGCCAGAAGAATTGAAAGATTATGCTGAAATCATGGTGACGAGACGACTTTTCCGGTCCGGGGAAAGCGCATATCTCATCAACAAACAGCCTTGCCGCCTGAAAGACATTACGAATATCTTTCTGGGTAGCGGCATGGGCGCGAAGTCTTATGCAGTAATTCAGCAGGGAAATATCGGCGCGATCACCGATGCTGGGCCTGAAGAACGCCGCTTTTTCATTGAAGAAGCCGCAGGGATTACCCGATATAAACAGCGGAAAACCGAGGCGCTTCGCAAAATCGAGGCTACGGATCAGAATCTCTTGCGGGTCACGGATATTATCTCTGAAGTCGAACGCCAGATGAACAGCCTGAACCGTCAGGCAAAAAAAGCCGAGCAGTACAAAGATTTTCAGGAACGTATCCGCAAAGCCGATGTTCTGCTTGCTCTTCATTATTATGATGACTACAGCCGTCAGATCGAAGCTGCGGCCAAACAGATCATGGAACTTAAAGATGCAGATATTCGGCATCTCTCCAAAATAAGGGAATTGGACGCCTCAGTCGAAGATATCAAGCTGAAACGCTGGCAGAAGAATGAGGAAATCTCCGCGCAGAAAGCCGATAAATTCAGAATGCAGCGGGATATTGACAAAATGGAAAACGATATCGGACATCTGCGAAAAGATTCGGAACGTCTTATAACTGAAATCGGAGAGTTTCAGGCAGCATATAAGGAACTGAATGAGAAAAACAAAACCATTTTGTCTGAAATCGAAGAAATCGAACAGCAATATCTTCATTTCAAAGAAAAAATCGAGGCAACAAAAGCCGAAATCGAGAAGGAAACTCTGGATTCGCAAGTCATCAGGGACAGGCTGGCTGCTTTGAATCGGGAACTTGAGGCGGCAAAGACGAATCTGGCGAATCTGACGGCTCAGGAAGCCCAATACAGAAACATTCATCAGAATTCATCTAACAATAAAGAGAGTCTGAAAAGGCGGTTAAAGAGAATAGATGAGGAAGAATCTCTCGCGAGTCAGAAAGCTGCGGAATGTCAGAATGCTGAAAACAAAGCCAAAGAAGAACTGAAGATATGCAAAGAGGAAGTCGAGGATTTGAACGTAAAAATAAGGGTTTTGCAGGAAAATCTCAAAGAAAAGAGTCAATCTCTCGGAACTCGGATCAAGCAGGTTCAGATTTTGGAAACTGATCGGAGCAAAACGCGCTCACGATATTCCGCGTTGAAAAAAATGGAAGACAGTTTCGAGTGGTATAAGGGCGGCGTCAAAGCGATTATGACAAGAAATGACTCATCGGTTCTCGGTCTGATGGCAGATATTATCGAGCCTCAGCCCGGTTTTGAAAGCGCGGCAGAAGCTGTTTTGGGAGAAGCTCTGCAATATATTCTCGTGAAAGATCAGGATGCTGCCGCGGAAGCCATTGCTTTTCTTCAGGCAGAGGCAGCGGGCAGAAGCGGATTTATCCCGCTTTCCTCAGTCAAATCTGTTGAGAATCCTTCAAAAGCAAAAGTCAGACCGCTTTTGGATTATGTGACCGTAAAGCCGGGATTCGAGGCTGTATCCGATGCAATTCTCGGGCATGCAGCGCTAGTGGAAGATATAGAAGCAGCACTTGCCCTTTACAATGCTGACGGTGAGTTCCGAACAATTGTGACCCGAACAGGAGATATGATTTCTCATCAGGGAATTATGATCGGCGGCAGTCAGGAAAATTTATCCGGCATTCTTGCCAAAAAGCAGGAACTGAAAGAACTGGAGAGATTAGTTGCAAGTCTGGAACAGCAGTTGGAAGATGGGCATAAGGCTCAGAAAGCATTGGAAGTTCAAATCCGAAGTCTTGAGGCTGATCTGCAAACACAGATCGAGGAAAAAAACAGAGCTATTCAGGATGAAACCGAGGCTGAACGGGCGGTCTATAAAGTCACAGAGGAATTGAAACATGCCCGTCGTCATTTGGAAGTTGTTCACTCGGAACAGGAACAACTGCTGGACGAGGAAAACGGCATTGAAGAAGAATTGGAGAAATATAATAAAATTCTGGCAGAAGTCCAGGGAGAGTTAAAGGCTGCACAGGATAAAGTCACCGGAATCACAGAGAATATTCAGACCGTATCTGCCGAGACAGAGGCATTCAATCAGCGGGTAGTTGATCTAAGGCTCAGATTGACTACGTTTAATGCACAGTCGGAAAACAGTTCCAATACCTTGCGCCGGCTGAAGCAGTTTCAGGAGGACGGACTTACCCGGCTGGATCAGTTGTCCAAAGATATTCTTCTGAAGGAACAGAAGCGGGCTGCCGGGGAACAGAAAACAGCAGAATACGCACAGCAGCTCGGTCAACTGTATGAGGCAATAAAAACGCTTGATAATATTCTTCAGGAAAATGAGACCGATTATCAGTCCATTGATGCGGTTTTGAGAGAAAGTGATACTTCTGTTTCCGATATAAAAACGCAGCGTGAAAAGATATTGGAGAATATCCGGGTCCTTGAGCTTGAGCTTTCCCAGAAAGAGATCAGACGGGAGAATATAGCGAGTCAGTTTGCAGAACGGCAGAATAAATCTCTTGAGGAATTCAGACCCGAATGGGAGAAAGAAAGTCATGAAATTTCGGCAGAGAAAACCGAAGCGGACTTGGCTGAATATCGGAAAAAGATTGCAGCTATCGGCGATGTCAATCTCGGAGCTATCGAGGAATACCGGGAGTTGAAAGAGCGTTTCGATTTTCTCGGGGCGCAGAAAGATGATTTGGTCAAAGCCATCGAAGAACTTCATAAGGTGATAAAGAAAATTAACAAAATTTCTCAGGAGCGGTTTCTTGAGACTTTCAATCTGGTGAACGAAAAACTGAAAGAAGTTTTTCCCCGCCTTTTTGACGGCGGATCCGCCAGCCTTGTGCTGACAGACCCGAATGATCCGCTTGAAACCGGAGTGGAATTTATGGTTCATCCTCCGGGAAAAAAGCTGACCCGCCTGAGTCTGCTTTCCGGCGGAGAAAAAGCTCTGTCTGCGATTGCTTTTGTGTTCTCCATATTTTTAATCAAGCCCGCGTCGTTCTGCATCATGGACGAAATTGATGCGCCCCTTGATGAAGCCAATGTTTTCCGCTTCAACGAACTGCTCAAGATCATCGGCGAAAAATCTCAGATCATTATGATTACTCACAAAAAACGGAGCATGGAATTTGCCGATACTCTGTTCGGGGTCACGATGGAGAAAAAAGGGGTTTCCAAGATTGTTTCGGTCAGTTTTGAGAAACAGGGGGAGTGTTGAAGGCGGGAAGCAGGGCTTGGTAACAGGCAAAAAATAAGCTGCGGCGTGTTTAAAGAGAGGTGTATTATGAATTCCGATATGATAGAACAGGGTTTTCAAAGAGTATGGCAGATGTTTCAGGAAACGGACCGGAAATCTAAGGAGACGGACCGGCAGTTCAAGGAAACGGACCGTAAAATTGAGGAACTCGGCAGGATTCTGAAAGAAAATATGAAAGAATCCGACAAATATTTCAGAAAGGTCAGAGAATCGGACCGCAACTGGGAAAAACTGGTCGAGGCGCTGATAAGACCTTCTGTGTCCGAGCAGTTTCAGAAACGGGGTATCAGCGTCGGTGGTTCGGGACAGAGAGAAGAAAGGAAACGCGGGGGTGAGACCGTGGAAACAGATATTCTTCTTACCGACGCCGATTCTCTGGTAGCGGTCGAGGTCAAAACTACGCTCGGTGTGCAGGATGTGGACGAGCATATTGAGAATCATCTGAAACCTTTTAAAAAATTTTTTCCGGAATACAAAGATAAAAAAGTCTATGGCGCGGTGGCCTATATTCATGTCGAAGAAAATGCGGACCGCTA
This sequence comes from Desulfatirhabdium butyrativorans, assembly GCA_020718785.1. Classification (GTDB taxonomy): domain Bacteria; phylum Desulfobacterota; class Desulfobacteria; order Desulfobacterales; family DYRK01; genus DYRK01. Next base: position 4,360 of record DYRK01000319.1, read on the forward strand.
TGCGTATAAAAACGGACTGTTTGTCCTGACGTTTTCGGGCAAAGATACGGTAAAAATCAAAAATGACCGCAAATTTGTTCCGAAAGAATGGTGAGATATGGGAAGTTCGGCAGACAGAGCAGGGCTTTCCCTGAAATCCGTTAAAAATAAACGGCCGCGTGCCGAAAGATGAGGTGTATTATGAATTCCGATATGATAGAACAAGGTTTTCAAAGGGTATGGCAGATGTTTCAGGAAACAGACCGGCAGTTCAAGGAAACTGACCGGAAATTCAAGGAAACTGACCGGCAGTTCAAGGAAACTGACCGGAAAATCGAGGAAACCGGCAGGATTCTGAAAGAAATTATGAAAGAAAATCTGAAAGAATCCGACAAATATTTCAGAAAGGTCAGAGAACTGGACCGCAACTGGGGAAAATTAGTCGAGGCGCTGATAAGACCTTCTGTGTCCGAGCAGTTTCAGAAAAGGGGTATCAGCGTCGGTGGTTCGGGACAGAGAGAAGAAAGGAAACGCGGCGCTCAGACCGTAGAAATAGATATTCTTCTTACTGACGCCGATTCATTGGTAGCGGTCGAGGTCAAAACCACGCTCGGTGTTCAGGATGTGGATGAACATATCGAAAATCACCTCAACCCGTTTAAAAAATTCTTTCCGGAATATAAAGATAAAAAAGTCTATGGAGCGGTGGCATATATTCATGTCGAAGAAAATGCAGACCGCTATGCGTATAAAAACGGACTGTTTGTCCTGACGTTTTCGGGAAAAGATACGGTAAAAATCAAAAATGACCGGAAATTTGTTCCGAAAGAATGGTGAGATATGGGCAGTTCGGCAGGCTTTTCTTGCAATATCGTTACGAAGCCGGGGCTTCGTAACGAGAAAGAAAATGCCTTACAAGCCCCTAAGTCTTTAGCTTAGGGGTGATTTGCAGGAGTAAGCCTCGTGTAATATGAGGCTGTACCCGTAATTTCATTCATAAACCATGTGATACTTTCAGAGGTGATTGCCATGTGAGCCTGATTATCACGCGGATAATAAACAGCATCAAAAGGCGTTTTATCCAAAATTTTCGGATCATTGGCAATATTATAAAACAAATCCGCCGTGTCAATATCCAACGCACTGACTGTCGGGACAAAGCTATGGTAAGGGTAGTTTGTTTTAATATCGCCATGACCGTCTGTGCTTGAGTCAGCGATTTGTTTTGTGGTATCAGTCATTCCCCCCGGAGCGTTGTCATACGGCAAAGTAGAAGATCCATTTATCTTCCAATTAGAAGCATGTCCACCTATAAAGGATGACCATCCATCTGTGAAACCTTCAAATATCCTTGTTGACGGACTTAAATTAGGTATAGCCCAAGCATTTCCTTTAATCAGGGTGTAGCCAAAACATTGTGTAACGTAAATGCAAAAAGGTGCAACTCCAATACATACTTTTTTACATACCTGCTCTCTGTGACTATACTCTATAATCTGATCCCCCGGTTTAAACGCCATTCCAATCCCGTATCCGCTGCCGTTTGCTACTGCAACTTTTCTTACATTTACCGGATATTCACCCATTTGTTTTAATTCTGTTTGAAATGTCGATCTTAGATTATCCGGTATTGGCAATGATATTGGCACTGCATGACCCCAAATATAAATCACCTTATAATGATAAACAAGCATCTGTTTTGCTGCCGGAGAGTTTATTTTTATTAGAGCGTTTCTCGCAGCTTCACCAGCCTTTCCTTGATCACCAAAAAAAGCCAGCCAATATTGTAATCCCAGAGGGATATTTGCCCCTCTGTGAGGCGTATCAAAGGAAATAAACGTCTCTGTTTCATGTTCCATACCTTTGGTTTCCATGTAAGCCAAGGCATACCTTGCAACCAATCCTCCCATGCTTGGACCCATTATAACCAGCTCATTGTCCGATATTTTTTCCTTATTTACAAGTTGAATCAGCTTTACAAGCAGAAAAGCATTTCTCTGAATGTAATCAGTAGCATTTGTGAAATCCAACACAACCAGATCGTAACCCTTTGCCCTTAACTGAGTTACAAGGGACTGCTGATTCAACTGCTGATAGAGAACCTTCCAGTCCATATTATTATTCCCGTCAAAACCCTCAGCTACAATCACAGGATTGGTAAGCTTTTGGTTCAGGTTGGACAGAAGAACATACGCTTTACCGCTCGCATATCCGCCTGCATAAGGGATATCGCTTTTAACACTCCATGTGAATGTCGGACTCGGCGTAATTTCCTGAGCGGAACAAAATCCGCCATAAACCGACATCAGTGCAACAAAAACCGCCGTCATTCCGATAACAACATCAACTCTTTTCCGAATTTCATAAAACATGATACCCCCTTTGCCCTTTTTTAAAAGGCATAACTAATGATTAAGCAGTTTTATTTTTCTGTCAATATGACCCTATCAATATTGAAAAATTTCCCTAAAAAAAAGTTTTCCCAACCTTTATTAAATCAGCCAGTCTTTAACGCTCTTTCCCAGCGTGTATGCGTAATATCTAAAAGAAAAGATTGAATCGGCAGAAGCGC
>DYRK01000017.1:0-20573 GCA_020718785.1 Desulfatirhabdium butyrativorans
CCAGAATTCCAAGATAATATTCCAATGTATCCTTTCGCTGAACTTCAGGTTTGCCGACCACATGACCGCTGGTCATCTTGGAATTCAGAAAGATCGAATTTAATTTTCCGTTCCATTTATCCACATAAACATCTGTAATAAAACGAATCTTATCTTCAACTGTCTTTTGTCGAAGCGTGTCCATCACAAGCCTTCCCATATCCACAAAAGGGTCGCCGGTAAACCTGATGTCTGCAAAAGACGGCTTTACCTCCGGCTTGTCCGGAGTTGTGAATGAATTCAATGTGATTTGTTCCATTTTTCAAATCCTTTCGACGGTCCCGAACCCCCGGGAAACCGACTTCCCGATCCCCGGATAATCCGGGAGATGAAATTGCTTAGATGGTGTTTAAAAATCAGTATCAGTCCCATAGGGACTTTTGAAAACAGCCCGGCAATTCATTGCCGGGGCTGCTGATTATCCCGGCGGATTCCGGCCCCGGCAATGAATTGCCGGGCTATTGCCGGTCGTCCCTGCGGGACTGCAAATGAACAGTGTTACTAATTTTTAAACACCCTCTATGAACGCGCCCGTAAAGCCGATCATGGGATTCCATTTCTGAAATATCGTACCGTTTCTGACAACATTTTCAGAACCGCAGACCGGATAAGCGCATTATCGCACCTCCTTAATGAAAAAGGCTGATAAAAAATATTCAGACTCTGTAGCACAAATATCCGGCTGCGGCAACCTGATTTTGGAAAAAACCGAGTGTACAGGCAGGCGAACCCTGCACTCCGGAAAAAAAAACCTGCGAGGTTTCAGAACCCTCGCAGGTTTTTGTCAAATCAAAGAAATACTTTTCCGCCGGCATAATTTGCGCTTTTGGAATCTGCCGCAGAACGCAAAATCGTCCTGCATTATGAGATTACAGCCCTTTTACCCACAGACCGTAATACCCGAGCGGCAGATATGCCTCGATGTCCGTAAACACCACCCTGTCATACCATCCGCCCTGACTCTTGAATTCGTCGAGTTTCAGTTGAGCGGGGTCCGTGCTGTCGTAACAGGCAACACCGCCGGAAACCGTAGCAAAGACCTTGCGGTTCTTCACGCCGACGATATTGAAGCCGCCCGAGGGCAGCGCATTCTTGTAAACTGCCGGGTTCTCCGGGTCGGCAAGAGCGATCACCGTCAGGTTGCCGGTACTTCCCCACCAATATCCGCCGGCAGAAAGATAAGCAAGCCCATCCGCGACAAACGCAGCATAGTAGCTGTTTTCCAGTTCTGCTTTACTCATCAGAACCGCTTTGTCTCCTTCCAGTTTCACAATATTGAAGGAATACTTCTGTGCGTCTTCGGGCTTGATGCCCCATTCGGTGTCGGTCGTATAGACATAAACGCCGGTGCTGTCTGTTCCTACACATGCGCCCGGAATGTTTACTCCCGGCAGAGATACAGGCTTCGATGAATCGGTCAGATCAACTCTGCCCAGATAATACATGATCTGGGGACGTGCCGGATCATCGCTCTTGATATCTTCTTTGTAGCTGAAATACAGCACATTGTTTTTGGCAAAGTATCCCGCAGCGCCGACAGATTCCAGCGGAAAATCTGCCATCCGCGTGGGTGCATCCGGATTGGAAATATCCACTACAAACAATCCGTTGAATCTTTCAGGCTCAACATAGCCGTCCTCTGCAGGTCTTGCCGAAACGCCGTCATCCACCGGTTTTTCATAATACACCGGATAGTAATACTCTGTCATGGGGAAAACCAGAACATCGTCTTTGACCTGAACGATTTCTCCGCGGGTGTAATAGGGATATACAGCCTTCCCGCCCTGCAAAGTCATCGGAGTATAGTAATTTCCGGGAATGTCAACATATCCGAGCTTCCTGGGACTCGAAGGCGTGGAAAAGTCGAATACCCTGACTCTGGAGTAGTTGTAGTAATAATAAGGTGCGACCTTGCCATCCGCAGAAGCCTCATTGTAGTACAGACTGAAGATCACATAAAGCAGATTGCCGTTGCCGATGATCGCGGAATAGTAGCCCGGTTCATCTAATGCAATTTCACTTACGGCTGTTCCCATATCCGGGTCAGACAGGGGAACGGCTCGCAACATATAGTTGCCGTCGCTGTCCGATGCTACCTGTACGCCGTAGTTGTTTGCCAGCGGCATGAAATCGGCAATGTTGCGGACCAGAGTCAGACTCCCGGTGACCGCGGGTTTGTCGCGATCTGCGGCATTGATGACCTGAATCTCATCATCGGATACGGAGAACAGACGGTCATTGAAACTGCGGCTCCGAAGCACGCTGCCTTTCTGCGTAACCCAGCCGCGGGCTTTCAGATCGCTCGTCGAGTAGTCAATCAGTTGAAGCCGGTTTTCCGTGTAGTATTTCTCGCTGCTGTATCCGGATGTAGTATAGGGCAGCAGAATCAGCCCCATATCGTCTGCGACCGTAAAGGCTTTGACATCGCCGTAAGCCGAAGAACTGCTCCAGCCGTTTTCCTCACCGAAAGAAATACTTTTGATCAGCGAGGGTTTATTCGGATCAGAAACGTCAAACAGAGATACTGCCACTTTCCAGCCCGATGTATCATCCACACCCAAAGCAATCAGACGGTCGCCTCTGGGTTCGATATGCGTTGACCAGCCCGGAACAATGAGTTCGCCTTTGATTGCCGGGTTTGCAGGATCACTGAGATCAATCACCCACAAGGGGTCTTTGCGTTCATAAGTGACCATGTAGGCGCGGTTTCCGTCAAAGCGGGTGGCAAAGAGCTGTTCGCCCTTGCCCAGTTCCACTTTGCCGACCTGCTTCATCTCATCGGGATTTTTCACATCAATTACAAAGAGATTGCTGATGCCGCTTTCATTCCAGTTATAGGTGCAGACGCGGAAATAGCCTTCATTATAATCCATCTTGAACTTATCCGCGACCTGTCCCGGAACCTCGATTGCTCCCCTGCGTTTGATAATTCCTGCGGGATCGGAAATATCCACATAGATCAGATTGGTCTTGTCTCCGCCGTACCACCAGCCGGTTCCCGATGCCACAAAAACAGCATTCTCCGTGACATGCACATATTGGGCAACACCCTCGAAGTCTTCCCGGTCCGCCTCCCGGATATTATTCGGATCCGAGACATCAATGGAAGCAATATAAATGCTCTGCTTCGGAGTCTGTTCTTCAACCGGCGGCATCACAGCGATGTCCGCAGCCGCAGCATCTGTTTTCACCAGCATGGGTCCGTAGTAATACGACTGTTCTGTGGACACTGCATACAGAATATTGCCCACGATGCGCGAGTCGGTTACGCTGCCGTCCAATTTAAAGGAACCGGTCACTTTCGGTTTTGCCTTATCGCTTATATCCACAATATCCACACGGCTTCCGCTTGCAGAATCCGCAGAAACCGCATCTTCGGCAATTCCCATGCCTCGGTAGTAAAGCCCTCCGTTTACATCCGATACGATCACATAAGCCAGATTGTCTCTGACATACATCTCAACAGGTCTGCCGGTAATCGCTGCCCTGCCTGAGATAACGGGCTTATCGGGCTGAGAAATATCACAGATGAACAGCCCGCGGTATTGATTCAGAATATAGAGATCGGTTCCGTCAATTTTGATGATGTCGGCTTCTTCGATCTCCCGGACTGCGTTTCCGGCAGCACCGTCTTCGGCGGCAACAGGTGCGGCAGCATCTTTATTGTAGAAGCTGTCATAAGCAGAACCCGCTGACACAAATCCGGACTGCTTTCCGATTACCACATCGCCTTGGCCTTCATTCAGGTCCAGACTGCCTTTCCATACTGTTGACAGGGGAGTATCGGCATCGGAAACGACTCGATACAGTTTGAATTTGAGGTTTCCGAGTTCCACGCCGGGCAGTTTGACCTTGAAATCGAAGAAGCAGTTGCAGTCGCAGCGAAGAACTTCGGAGCCGTCGCTTTCGACTGTATCTGTCTCATAGATTTCATAGGTTCCTGTTGCCTCATTCAGCGAGACCGTTACAGAACGCTGCCCGCAGCAGTTCAGCCAGACATTCTTGTTCATCAGCGTAAGGGCTTTGGTCTTTTTATTATACTTCCAAAGCAGTCTTTCGTCTTTGCGGCTTTCATCCGCATCTTTTCCGGCAAAAACCGTTTTTTCAATATCAAAACCGCCGCATTTGCTGACCTGAGCATCTTCGCCGATGTTGCCGGACTGTGTCTCTGCGGTGATAGCGGGCATCCAGCAGCCGCGTTTCCATATCCTGAGAGCCTCGGTCACATCCTTTTCTTTTTTCTCCGTAAAATCCTTGGCGTTTACTCTGCCGTCATCATTGTAATCTCCGCAGGTCTCTTTCTTCAGCCAGCAGTCTTTCTTCCAAGTCTGAAATTCGCCGGACAGTTCTTTGTTCTTTGCTTTCACATCCTGCTGATCGGTCTTGCCGTCAGAATTGACATCGGCAACGCAGTCCTCATCAGAATCAGCATGGCATTCGCCGTTGTACAGGACATCTGCACCGCTCTGCCTGGCAACACAGAGGTTCGAATAAGTCTGCCCGTCTGTGCCGCATACAGGATCATAATCTGCTGTGCAGACATCAGCATCATCTCCTTCATTGTCTGCCGGGTCTGCATCGGCTGCTTCGCCGGAAACAGAGACCTTCAGCTTAAAGGCATTCGTCGCAGCCGCAACATCTTCCCAGGAGCGGTAATATGAGAGTTCAAGGGAAGTCTCTCCTGCCGAAACCGCTTCGAATGTCCAGATTTCCACGCCCGCACATCCGACCGCATTTCCGGAACAGCCGGATTTGAAAGAACTTCCGTTATCCTTTACTATGTTACGGTCAAGTGCGGTAATTTCCCATTTGTATCCCGTGCTGGGATTACTCATGAGTTTGAGGGTGATCACATCGCCGGTTTTCAGGCTGACAGCCTTTCCGGTATCCGCGTCGGTAAGTTCGGTTCCGGCATACACGCTGCCGCCGAACATACAGACAAAAGCCATGAGTGCTATTGCCAGTTTCTTCATTTGAAATTTCTCCTTTTATGTTATGATTGTCAATCAACCCTGTTCATTTCCGACAGACAAATCCGTTCAAATCTCTTTTATCAAGCTGTCACCTCCTTGAATCCGAACTTTTCAATCCATCCCCGTCCTGATTGTTGTCTTGTATATTTCACGGATCTGCTGCCTTTGTCAAAACATTTAACGGGAAAATTGAGGAAAAAACGGTTGAAATACGGAAATTTTATATTTCTGGCATCATTATTGCATTGACAGCGCGTCGGAAATTTCATATATTCGGAGAATTTCGGCGTATAAATCGGAATAATTCAGGATACAGATTTCCAGAATTTAAAATTCACTGCGTTATCGGTCGGCGATCCCCTCCCTGCTGCCTTGTTAAATTTAATTTCCGGAAGTCTGCAGATGAACAAAAAAACAGCAATTCGGTCCACCCCTCGGTGGACTGAGCAGAAAAAAGAGCTTGCATCTTTTCCGTTCATTCCATATATCTTCATTTATGAAACAGGAACCATTGAAAAGAGTCCGACGATTAATGAAAATCATTCTGGAAGTGAAGACCTCGCCGCATCGGACCGTGCCGCAAATGATCAATGATCTGGGCATCAGCAAATCCCAGTTTTACAAAGACAAAGATGTTCTTGCTGATTTAGGCTTTGTGTTCGGATACGAGCGGAAGCTGAAAAAGCTCGTTCTTCACAAAGACAGCACTCTCCCGGTTGAAAATCTGACGTTGAGCGAGCGGCTGGCACTGATCATGGCTTTGCGCCAGTTGTCCGCATCGGGCGATCATACCCTGACTTACGAGGGTCTTAATGCTGCAAAAAAGCTGGCAACAGAACTGCCGCCGCCGTTTGCGGAATCCATGTTTGACGATCTCGTGCTGAGAGAAGGATTCGGGTGTCCGCCGCGGATAATGAAAGATATTCAGAAAGCCGTTGAAGAGAACTGGCGGCTGACACTCCTGTATCAGAAGCCGGAACAGGATGAACCGAGACAGGAGAAAATGGACCCGTACCAGCTTTTCTTCCGGCGAAGATCCCTGTATGTGGAAGGATATTCGCGGACCGAAGGAGAAATTCGGACCTACCGTCTCAGCCGCATCAAAAAGGTGGAATTCGAATGCCGGGGATTTGCCGTAAGAGATGACTACGATTTCGGAAAGCGTTACCGGAACGCATTTTCCGCTTTCGGCGGAGAAGGCACGGAGCATGTGGCGGTTCGTTTCAACAGGGAAGCCCGTCCGTATATTGAGGACTCTATGTGGCATCACAGCCAGAAAACGACTCGGGAGCCGGACGGTTCGCTGCTGTTCGAGGCGGATGTATATTATCCGCGGGAGGTGATGTGGTGGGCATTCCGCAAGGGATCCGGTGCCGAGATTCTGGAACCGGACTGGCTTCGTGAAGAGGCGAAACAGAGCATAAGAAAAATGTGCAAGATTTATGATATTCAGGGAGGTGATACATGAACATCAAAAAGGATATTGTTGTTCTCGCCGCGCTGCTGCATGATATCGGCAAATTCGGGCAGCGGGCAGAAGTTCCTTGCCGGTATGAAAGGAATGAAAATGAGATGCAGCGGGTTTGCAAATATGACCCGAAAAAGAACTCTTTCTCGCACAGACATACGCTGTGGACCGTCGAATTTTTTGAGGCAAACGAACTGTACTTTCCTGATATATCTGTCAAATTCGATAATGCGGATGACAACTTGGCGAATTTTGCGGCAAAGCATCATAAGCCGGATACGCCGCTACAGTGGCTTGTTGCTGAAGCAGACCGCCTGTCTTCCGGTATGGACAGACTGCCCGATGAGTGCGAAGACAGTATCACCGGCAGAGACAGATATAAAAAGGTAAGGCTTTATCCGATATTGGAAAAGGTTGATCTTGAGGGAAAAAAGAGAGACATTCTTCACAGAACAGAATTGAATCCCTTGAGTCTGGACAGGAATATCCTTTTCCCGAAATCGAAAGATGAACTCGATCCGAAAGAAGACGAATTGCTGACAGGGCGGTACAAAACTCTTTGGAACGGATTTGAAAAGGAATTCAGATTATTGCCTAACGGAAACATTTCGGTATTTACGGAGAGTCTGCTGTATCTTATGGAGAAATACACCTGGTGCATTCCTTCTTCCACAATGGATTTGCCGGATATTTCGCTTTTCGATCACAGCAGAACCACGGCTGCCATTGCCGCGTGTCTTTATGACTATCACGACCATCATAACCGCATGACCGACAATGCTGTGAAGGACAGAGAAGATACAAAATATCTTCTGGTTTGCGGCGATGTGAGCGGGATTCAGAAGTTCATCTACAACATCACGGCAAAGGGTGCGGCGAAAGGGCTGAAAGGTCGTTCTTTTATGATTCAGTTGCTTTCCGAGGCAGCAGGCAGATATATTTTGAGGAAGTTCGACTATCCTGCAAGCAACCTGCTGTATGTAGGCGGCGGGAGATTTTATCTCCTGATTGCGAACCGATATGAAAGCGATCTGAAGCGCATCAGGCTGGAGATAAACGAAAAGCTGCTTGAAAAGTATAACGGCGAAATCTATCTGGCTCTGGGATATTGCGAGCTTAACGGAAAAGATTTTGAAGGAAAGAATTTCCCTGAAAAATGGAAGAAAGCCGCAGGAAACACCAATGAGGACAAGCGGCGTAAATTTGCCGGTCTGAACTACGGTAAGATATTCGGTCTCTACGGAATCGGCGGCGAAGCAAAGACCTGTCAGATTTGCAAGAAAGAAGAAGATGAGTTGGAATCTGTCTGGTATGACGATGAGGAGGTAAAACGCTGCCACGACTGCAAAACCGCAGAAGAGTTGGGTCAGAAACTTTCCAAAGCCAAATATCTGGTTGAAGTTTATCAGGAAACAAAAGGGTTGAAGGAAAAGGGGTTTGATACGCCGATTCCGCATACCCGATATTATCTTACGGAAGACCTGAATGAAACCGGGAGGATAGTGGCAGCGGAAATTATCATTTACAAGCTGAATGATACGGATTTTCTTCCCGAAAAATACAATGCCGCTTCTCATGCCTTCGGTTTCAAATTTGCCGGGGGCGCAGGTTATGAAAGCAAGCTGATGTTCGATCAATTGACTAAGGCTTCGACCGGGCTGAAACGCCTCGGCATTCTTCGTATGGATGTGGATAATCTGGGACAGATTTTCACCAAAGGGCTTGGAAAGGAAGCGTCTATTTCAAGGGTGGCCGGACTGAGCCGTCAGCTTTCCATGTTCTTCGGAGGCTATTTGAATGTGATCTGTCAGAAGAATGACTACCGGCAAAAGACCTTGATTATCTATTCCGGCGGAGATGATCTCTTTATCGTGGGCGCGTGGGATAAGATCATCGAGCTTGCGCCGGAAATCAGGAAAGAATTCGGAGAGTTCGCATGTAATAATCCGGCGATGACGCTTTCCGGCGGAATCGCTATGGCAAGGGAGAAATATCCGATTTACCGGAGTGCGGAACATGCCGGAGACGCCGAAGACAAGGCAAAGGAGTTCAAGCGAAAAGACGGCGGAAAGGAAAAAGATGCTTTGACCTTTCTCAATAAGCCGCTGGGCTGGGATGATCTCGATGTCTGCCGAAAGATAAAGGACGTACTTTATCCCTGCGTTTCAGAAGGAAAAGACGGTAAGAAGCTGCCGACCGGTATATTGAACCGTCTGACCGAGATTTATCTTCTGTATGAGGAGAACAGAAGGGCTTGCGAGAAGGATGGTTTGGAAGGCGATGAGTTTGAAAGTAAGGTGAGATACAACAAATGGGTATGGCGGGCGGTTTATACCCTGAGCCGTGCGGCTAAGAAAAGCCCGGATTTCAAGGATGAAATCCATGGAGTGATGGAATGTTTGCTGAATGATGATAAGACATCCGGGCGGGCAGTTATCGAGTTTATTGATGTGCCTGTCCGGTGGGTGGAATTTTTGATAAGGAAGGAGAAAAATTAAGGATGAAGATTAAGGTGATTTTGGAACCGGCAGAAGAAGGCGGTTACAAGGTGTTTGTGCCTTCCCTGCCCGGATGTATCTCCGAGGGCGATACGTTTGATGAGGCTCTTGAGAATATCAGGGAGGCAATTGAACTCTATTTGGAGTCTGATTGAGCAATAAATTCCTGTCTGACAGATGGGAATTTTAATAAGGAGGGAGAAATAAGATGTCAGAAGTAGAACGAATGATCAATGACGGAAGTATAAAAAGTATTATTCAAGGGGACACCAAGAAATTGGTTGAGAAAGCAGAAGTGTTGGGAAAAGAACTCAAGAAAAATAGCTTAACAACTTCTCAAATCAGGAATGTTTTCGGATCGGTGAAAAAGATGGAAATGAAAGGATTCAACGCAAATGAACTCCGTCTTTTGAAACCTCAGCTTGCTTATGCGGCGAGCAGACCGGGGGCTAAACAAGGAGCAAGGGACCTCAGAGAAGTATTATCGAGCGCGATAGATTGCGTTGGAGATGAGGGGGAGAAATTCGATAACTTCTGCAATTTCTTCGAGGCAATTTTGGCTTACCACCGTGCAGCGGGCGGCAAATAAATGAAAGGAGGCTTGAACATGACTGTCAGATTAGTGAAAAAGGTTTTTCTGGAGGGGAATATAGAAGTCAAAACGGGTATATCCGTAGGTGGGGGCAGCGTGGGGCTTGAAATCGGCGGCGCAGATAAAGTCGTAGTGCGGAATCCTCTCACCAATGAGCCGTATGTCCCCGGTTCTTCTTTGAAGGGAAAGATGCGAAGTCTGCTTGAAAAGCTTTATGGAAAAGTAACTCCGGGTAAAGACGATAAAGGGAATCCTACTGCGATGCCCTGCAAATGCGGCGACTGCCTCATCTGTGAAGTATTCGGCGTATCTGCTGCTGAAGACAAAGGCATGGCTTCAAGGCTGATTGTTCGAGATTGCAAACTGACAGATGACAGTTCCAAAAAATTGGAAAAAAGTAAAAGCACAGATATGCCTTTTACGGAAGTCAAAACCGAAGTGGTCATTGACCGGATTACCTCTGCGGCGACTCCGAGGAATTTCGAGCGGGTTCCGGCAGGCGCAGAATTTGTGCTGAACATGGTCTGCAACATCTACGAGGGAGATAAAGAAGACGAACTTCTCGGCAAAGTCTTTGAAGGCTTGCGTCTGGTTCAGGATGACTACCTCGGCGGATGCGGTTCCAGAGGATACGGTCAGGTGAAGTTTACTCTCAAGCCTCTGACCTGTAAGAATCAGGAATGTTACGAAAATGATAAGCCCGCTCTTCCTCTGGAGGGTATTCAAATTCCGAAAGAACTTTTGTGAGGCGAACTTATGGATAAGATAATCGCTTACAAACTGAAATTCGATACGCCGCTTCACATCTGGTCGCACGGCGTGGGCTATGAGGAAACCGGGGAAATGATTCATTCGGATACGCTGTTCAGCGCGATGATGAGCCTCTGGAATCATTTCTACGATGATGAGATTCCGGCGATATGCCGGACTCCGCCCTTTCTCATATCTTCAGCCTTTCCGTTTAAGGGAGAGACGTATTTCTTCCCCCGTCCCATGGTGAAAATCATCATGGAAGGTGAAGATGATCCCAAAATAGGAAAAAAGCTGAAGAAAGTGAAATTCATCTCGAAACGCGTGTTTGAATCGCTACTGAATGGAAATAAGGTTGATTTCAAAGAATCCGACATTTTTCAAAACGGCTCATTCTGGTCGGATAAGGCAGAGTCGAAAGACAGCAGAGTGTTCAGCGTGCTGGAAATTCCGAGAGTCAGAGTTGATCGTGAGACATCTGCATCGGATATCTTCTATTTTTCCGAAGTAATATTCGAGAAAGATTCAGGTCTTTTCTTTCTTGCCCGATTCAGAGAAAAGGAGATACAGCCCAAATTCGAGGCGATTCTCCGGCTGCTCGGAGATGAAGGCATCGGCGGCGACAAACGCGTGGGCAAAGGGCTTTTTTCTATGGAAAACGATAAGAATTTCAAAATCTCTTTTCCTCAAAAATCAGATGCGTTTATCACGCTTTCCCTTTACTACCCGACGGAAACCGAGTTCGGCGAAATTCTGGATAATGCGAGTTATAATCTCGTATCCCGCAGAGGATGGCTGCACAGCCCCGGAGCCATGTCTTTAAGACGCCGGGAAGTGAAGATGTTTACAGAAGGCTCTGTATTTACTGCGATAGGCAAACTGGTTTACGGTGCATCTCCCTGCGTGCTGGAAGTCAATCCCGAATTGCCCCGGCTTAATCACAATATCTATCGCTACGGATTTGCCTTTGATCTGCCCATTATCCGGGAGGTGAAGAATGAAAGAACATAGCGCGCATGAAACTTACCGGGTTACCGTCATTACGCCGGTTCATGTGGGAAGCGGATCCAAATTGGGAAAGACAGATATCGCCCGTCATGGCAGTCAATTGACGGTGGTTGACATGGAAAGCGTTTTTTCCAGCTTTCAGGGCGATCTGTCAGTGTTTGACAATGTTTTTGAGGAAAGGGATTTCGACTTATTCAAATTTTTGAAAGACAATCGGATTCCGCTCGATGAGGTAAAAAAGTATAGTATCGCTAATCCTGATAACATCAGATTTGCGTCTGAAATTCTGGAGATGATCAAAACCGGCATGGGCAATCCGATGATTCCGGGGTCTTCTATCAAGGGCGCAATCCGTACCGTGATTTGGTGGCATCTGGTACGATCAGAGAAAAATCAGGCAGATGTGAAAAAGGAATTGACAAATCTCATCAACTCGAAAGATAAAGACCTCAAAGATCAGCGGGCTGACGATAAATTGGATGAAAGGCTGTTCGGAAAAGACCCGAATCACGATTTCATGCGGGGGCTTCAGGTCGGGGATGTGGAATTCACGCTGTCGGATATGAAACTTCTGGACTGCAAAGTTTTGAATCTGACACACGAAAACAGCTACGGGTGGGAAAAAATGGGGAAAAACGGTTTTATCACGCCTGATCCTAAAAAAGCGACTCCCCTCTATTGTGAATCTTTGAATCTGAAAGCTGCATCTGCCGGGAAGATGAAAATCGAAAAATTCCTCTTTGATGACCCTTTGGCGAAGCATCTGAATTTCTCTGATAATAAGGAATTGCTTGCCAATTTGCCCGAAAAATGCAATGAATTCGCTGAAACATTCATTGCTGATGAGATTGCCTTCTTCAAATCCTGCAATATGCAGGAAATGGTGAAATTTTACAGCGATCTTGAGAAGAGAATACCGGCGGATAACCGTTCTTTTCTGCTGCATCTCGGCTGGGGTTCGGGCTGGCGCGGCATGACCGGGAATTATCTTGAGGATTGTCTCGAGAAAAATGATTTCGCAAGGTTGAGAGAAAGATTCAAGCTGGGAAAGCTTTATTCGGATGTATTCCCTAAGACCCGCAAAATCGCATTTCAAAACGGAAAACCCGCATACCCGCTGGGGTGGATAAAGATATGTTCGGTAAGCGCATCTTCGGATAATAAACCGGTTCTAAGCGAAAAACCGCAGGCTGTATCCGAATCCAGACAGAGCCTCGGGGATAAGGAAAGAATTTCTGTCGGAAAATCGGCTCTGAAACCCGCGACTGTATCTGCGCCTGCAATTCCCAGGCAGACGGAACTCATGCAGAATTTTCAGGATTTCCGCCTCAATCCGAGCCCTGAAAGTTTCGCTGAATTTGCGGAGCAGATCACTGTCGAAGAAATGGATGAATTAATGAAAAACATCTCTTTGAAAAATCTCGGCATTCATATCGGCTATGCCGCGCCGCTGCTGTCATGTTCCGCTCCCGATGAGATCAAGAAAATTCTGGCGGCGAAACTGCTCGAAGTCATTCAAAAAAGTGATAAATGGAATGCGAAGAAATTGGAGGCTTACAAGAAGCTTGAGGCTATAATTGTCTGAACCTTAATTAAAGGATTTTCTTGACTGAATCTTGACAGCAATCCTGAAAATCCTTTAATTCGGTGAATCAGGTTTCAGACAATAATCAGGGTTCGGGCAACAAAAAAGGAGGTCATTTATGTCTGTGATGCTTATCTGTACTCTGGGAAACAGGGATTTGCAGCTTTCCGGCAAAGTTATCGAGGCGACGCGGGAAAAAGGACTGGAGATATTCGAAAACTTCGACAAATATTATCCTGATCTTACCTATCCGCTTATCCGCCCGGTGTTCCGCTACATATTCGAAGAAGAAAGGCAGGAAAAAATCGGGAGGCTTATTCTTGTAGCCACGGATCAGAGCGATCCGGCATTCCGGCAAAAGGACACTATCGAGTTTGCCAGAGTTCTTCAAAGGATTATCCCGAAGGAATACGGGGCAAAAGTAGGACAGATCAAAATCCTCAAGATACCCGAAAATCCGACTTATCTGGATGCAATGTATGACTTCTTCGGAACTACCCTGAAAGATAACAAGGCATTCAAGTCCGATAATGTTTTCAATATGGAGGAACTCGAGGTCTGCTATGTGGAGCAGACCGGCGGCATTCCTGCCGCCAATATGGCTCTGCTGTATCAGTGTATCACCCGGTTTCGCGAGAAATGCTGTCCGGTCAATATCTCCGAAAAATACGGCGCAGTCCCTCTGAATTTTGTCGGCAAAGTGATGAGCGACCGGAAAAAAAGCATTCTTCTTGCTTTGACGGATAAGTATGACTATGCCTCCATGAGCATTCATCTTGACGAGAAAAAGGAGAATGAGAGATTTATTCTCAAATTGAGCCGGTACGCACAGCATCGCCTGTATTTCGATATGCTTACCGCCCGTACTGTCGCAAGACAGGCCATGGGGGAATTCAGCGGCGAGAAAAATATTTTCGGGAGTCTGATTTCGGAACTGGAAAAAATCGAAAGCGGGGATTATCTCAGCCTGATTCTGGAGCTTTTTCACAATATGCGGATCAAGTATCTCCGTCAGGAATTCGTGGATTTTCTCGGACGTATTTACCGATTCGAAGAAGGTGTGCTGCGATATATCATCGAAACCGAACTGGGTGTGACTACGAAAAAAGAAAAAAGCAGTGAAAGCCTGACCTTAGCCCGATATATCGAAGAAAATTCGGAGCTGAGTGATTTTATTCGCTCTCAGAAAACACCCGACGGCGAGGCAGTTGATGCTTCGAAACACGGTCTGCCCCGTTTTAACGCATGTCTGAACTATCTGATCGTTGAAAAAGGAAAGGATGAATACAAGGCGGTTTATGAGATATTCCGGAAATTCATCCAACTGATCAATATCAGAAACAAAAGCATCATCGGACACGGATTCGAGGGTGTTTCGGAGGAGATCATAAAGGAGAACTACGGCGGCGATGTGCTTGAGGATTTGAAGTCTGTCGTATCCCTTATTCTGAAAAAATCAGGACAAGAATCCGAAATTGATCCCTTTGAAAAAATAAACCGAATCCTGATCGAAAGGATCAGGCAGTTGTGAGTAACCCGCATTGTCCCCCGGTGAACGGGGGAGAGTTCTCCTGTTCACCGGGTTGCACACACCCGGTCCGGCTGAAGGTGGCAGAAAGAAATATACTCAAAAGCGACAGGCAGCTTTTTTATGAAACAGGAACAATTTAAAAAAACGGTTTTCGGAACAAAAATAACAATGGATAATAGATTCAAAATAATTCTGTTTTTGTGCAACTGGGCGCCGCACACCGCGTACCAGAGCCTTCAGGATAACGGATATCAGATTCCGCCTGAAGTCAAAATGGTTCGGATTCCCTGTACCGGGAGAATCAGCAAGGCTCTGCTTTTCAAAGCCTTTGAAATGGGCGCGGACGGCGTTGCCCTTGTGGGATGCAGCCCCGGAGCCTGCCGCTACGGCGCAGGAACCACGGCGGCTGTTAAAAACACGGAAGACACCGGAGCTATTCTTGAGCTTCTGGGATTGGGAAAGGAACGGATGAAGCTTGCCACCTTTCTGCCTGATGAATCAGAAGCCCTGAAGACATTTCTTGCGGATTTCTGCGACGATATCAGAAAGCTCGGCAAAAGCCGTATTTCACCTGATCGCAGGGGCATGTCGGCGACATGCCCTCACAACGAATCTGTTGCCGAAGTGCTTTCAAAGCACGATGTCTTCAGTTGTCAGGACTGCGGCAAATGCACATCTTCATGTCCTCTGGCTCTGAGCGGAAAGCAGTATTCCCCGCGAACCCTTGTCAGTGCTATCATCAGCGGGAATGCTGATTCGGAGCAGGTCAGAAAAGATATATGGTCTTGTCTGACATGCGGAGTCTGCTATGAAAGATGTCCTTCAAATGTCAATTTTCCCGAGTTTATCCGGGACATCCGCTGCATTATCAGCAAAAATGACGAGAGCCGCCAAGCCCACGGCGGATTTTTTCAATCTCTCATGCGTGCCATGACATCTCCCGAACTGAAGCCGGACCGCCGGGCATGGCTCCCCGAAAATATCCGCACAGACCCCAAGAGTCATATCCTGTTTTTCGGGGGATGCGCTCCATATTTCGATGTGTTTTTCAGAAATCACAACGGGGTGAGAACTTCGGATATTCTTTCGGATTCGCTCCGGCTTCTGAATTTTTTTGACGTGAATCCACGGATTGCAGATGCGGAGCGATGTTGCGGGCATGATCTTCTCTGGTCCGGAGACAGAGACAATTTTCTGAAATTAGCAAAGCTGAATATCGAGTCTTTCCGGGACATGGGAATTACGGAAGTCATCACTTCATGCCCCGAATGTTATAAGACACTGGCACATGATTATGAGGCGCACGGAATCAGACCGGGTGTCAAAATCACTCATATTTATGAATTTCTGGAAAAAGAAATTGACAAAGGCGCGGTGGCATTCAACAGGCTTGACAGAAAAATCACTTATCAGGATTCATGCCGCCTGAACCGCCTTGAAGATATGAGAGATTATCCGAGAAAGCTGATCCGCCGCCTTTCCGCAGGAAAATTCGAGGAGATGAAAGACAGCGGCACTTCTGCGCTCTGTTGCGGAAACTGTGCGTGGACCGGATGCGATTCCTACAGCAAAGCCCTTCAGGTCAAACGCATCCGTCAAGCCCGTGAGACAGGGAGCGATCTGATAGTAACATCCTGTCCCAAGTGTCAGATTCATCTGAGCTGCGCCATGGAAGACCCTTTTCTCGGTGAAGAGCTGAAAACGGAAATGTCTGATTTGACAAGTGTGATTGCGAAAACAATATGTTGGGAGTGAAATCAAGAAGTGAAAAGTGAGAATTGAGAAATGACGGAGATTAGTATCGCTACAAAAATGTCAGACACGAGACAAACAGCGCGTATCGGCGTGTATGTATGCCGGTGCGGATTGAATATTGCCAAGACTGTTGACTGCAAAAAAGTGGCAGAAGATATCAGCGGCACGGATGATGTGATTGTGTCCAAAGATATCACTTATGCGTGTTCGGAACCGGGTCAGATGGAAATTCAGGAAGATATCCTTGAACACGGATTGGACAGAGTGGTAGTTGCATCGTGTTCTCCGAGGCTGCATGAGCCGACTTTCCGCCGGATGATGCTGAAAGCGGGCCTCAATCCTTATCTTCTTGAAATGGCAAACCTGCGGGAGCAATGCAGTTGGGTGCATATACATGAACCCGAAGCGGCCACGCAAAAGGCTGAAGATCTGGTGAAAATGTCTGTGGCAAGGGTCCGTCTGCTCTCACCCCTTACAGAGCAGGTTCTGCCGATGATTAAAAAAACATTGGTCATAGGTGCCGGCGTTGCCGGGATTCAGGCTGCGCTTGACCTTGCGGATAACGGATATGAAGTATTTCTTGTGGAAAAAAATCCCTCGGTAGGCGGGACCATGGCGCAATTGGACAAAACCTTTCCTACTATGGACTGCTCCATCTGAATTCTCGGGCCCAAGATGGCAGATGCCGGTCGGCATCCCGACATAAAGCTTCATACCATGAGCGAAGTAGTATCAGTGAAAGGCTATGTTGGCAATTTCGAAGTGAAACTCGTCAAAAGGGCGAGATATGTGCTTGAAAAAGAATGCACAGCCTGCGGCGAGTGTGCAAAGGTCTGTCCTGTAGTCTTTCCGGATGAATTCAATGTGGGGCTTTCCTCCCGGAAAGCGGTTTATATTCCTTTTCCTCAGGCAGTTCCATCTTCATATCTCATCAATATGGATGAGTGCATGGGAAGAGGCTGCTCGAAATGTTTGGACTCGTGCGACAAAAAATGTATCAATTTTCATGCCTCTGACGAAGAGATAACCGTGAAAGTCGGCTCTATCGTAGTGGCAACAGGCCTTGAACCTTATGATCCGAGACCTATGGACGAGTACGGCTATACACGATTTGAAAATGTCGTGACCAGTCTGGAATTCGAACGGATTGTGAATGCAGGCGGTCCTACCAAAGGATCGCTCATCCGTCCCAAAGACCGGAAACGCCCGAAATCCGTGGGATTTATTCAATGCGTGGGTTCCCGGTCCAAGCGCAAGGGCGGGGAATACTGCTCCAATATCTGCTGTATGAATACTATCAAAGGCACGCTGGTATTGAAAGAGCATTATCCTGACATTGAGATAAAAGTTTTTTATATTGATATTCGGGCTTTCGGAAAAGGCTTCGAAGACCTTTACAATCGGAGCAGAAGTCTGGGCGTGCAGTATCTGAGAGGACTTCCGGGTTCTGTAGAAGAACTTCCTGACGGAACCATGCGGGTTGCGGTGGAAAATATTGCTACAGGCAGAATAGAGTTTCATGACTTGGAAATGCTGGTATTGGCTATAGGAATGAAACCTTCATCCGGTACGCAGAAACTTCAGGAAATGCTGGGGCTTCAACTAACGCCGGACGGCTTCTATCTCGAAGCTCATCCGAAACTGCAACCCGTTGATGCAGCCACACGAGGCATTTTCTATGCCGGGTGTGCAGAAGGTCCCAAAGATATTAAGGAAAGTGTGACTCAAGGCTCTGCCGCGGCTGCGAGAGCTATCCGCCTCATGCACAAGGGAACGATTTCATCGGAACCGATTACCTCGGAAGTCATTGCAGATCATTGCAAATCCTGCGGAATCTGCGCGGAAGTCTGTCCCTACAATGCCATTACGGTAGATGTGAAGAAAAAGACGCCGGCGATAGTCAATACGGCAGCCTGCGCCGGTTGCGGAACCTGCGCGGCGGAATGCAAATTCGGAGCCATCGTGATGAATCATTTCACTGATGAGCAGATTGTCTCTCAGATAAATACTCTGCTTGCAGAAAAGGCTCAGGACAAAATTCTGACTTTTGCCTGCAACTGGTGTTCCTACGCGGGAGCAGATTATGCCGGTGTGTCCCGGCTGCAATATCCGGCAAATGTTCGGATTATCAGAACCATGTGCTCGGGCCGTGTGGATGAGAAATTTATCTGGCACGCGTTTGAAAAAGGCGCGCCGGTGGTTCTGGTAAGCGGCTGTCACATCGGCGACTGTCACTACATTGACGCCAACCGCTGGACCGAAAAGCGTGTGGAGAAAATCCGCAGGAAAATGGAAAAGCGGGGAATTCGCCCGGAACGCCTTCAGTTGGAGTGGATAAGCGCGGCAGAAGGTATCCGCTTTGCAAAGGTTATGGAGAAAATGGAGGAGCTTCGCAGAAGTGTGTCTGCCGAGGAGATTGCAGAAACCCTAAAGATACTGAAAGAAAAATCTCTGAAAGAAAAGCAGGGCGGGTGAAACCCTATTCAAGTAGGGTTGGGATGAAATGCCAACCCTACTTTATCCCGCCGACTGTTCATCTGTCGGGTTATAACTTATTCGATTATTTTATATCTTTTCCTGGCCTGTTCTTTTTGCATACCGTCAAAATGCCACCATTCATGACTTAATGGAATAAAATCAGCCTGTTTCATAATATCAGCGAGCAGTTGTCTGTTTTCAGATTGCTCTTTTGTCAGTTTAAAGCCAAACTTCATTTTTAAATATTGCCAGTATATTTCAGTTGTGCTTTTTCTGAACGGTGAAAAACCCATATCAATCTCATTACCAGTTTGATCAATGATAGTTATATCAACAGCAATTCCATAATTATGCATTGAGCCTTTATCCGGATTCGCAACATATTTCTCGAATTTTGTACCTTTCATTTTATCATACATCAGCTTTGAAACGCTTCTCGGCCTGGCTGCGTCAAGTACTTGAAGTGAAAACCCCTTCTTTTTCGATTTCAGTATTGTTTGGGCTTTTGAAAGTTTTATTGCTGTTTCTTTTTGTAAATACGCCCTGTTCAATCCCCTGTAATAATCTTCCCGAAAAAAATTTTTTTGCGGGTCAGAATTGACAAGATCAACGAGAATCGTTTTATCGGCCGTACCTACATCCACAAGACCTGCTGCGATAAACTTCTTTTCAATTTCATTATCTTGTGCAAGGATATCAGAACATAAGAAAAACAATATGATTTTGATCAAATATGTATATTTTACTATCCTCATTTTGATTTATAACCAGTTGATATGCAGTAAAATGAGAGACCGCAAGAGTGGGTTTCTTATTTGCCTCTGAGTGCAATTCAAGCAGGGTGGGCATGAAATGCCCACCCTACTCCCTACTTATCAGATTCTAAGCCCGCCGTCAATCTCAAGGACTCTGCCGTTGACGTAGTCGCATTCTATGATAAATTTCACGGTCTGAGAGATTTCCTTCATCTCGCCGAATCTGCCCGAAGGAATCTGAGCCGTGATTTTGTCTTTGATCTTCTGATCAATTTTATCCGTCATTTCGGTGCGGATATAACCCGGAGCAATGGCGGCAACGCGGATACCGGCTTTGGCAAGCTCTTTTGCCCAGGTGACGGTCATGGCAGCTACGCCGGCTTTGGTTGCCGAGTAATTGGTCTGACCGAAATTTCCGGCACGGCTGACAGAGGAGATATTGATGATCAGCCCCTGTACGCCATGCTTTGCCATCAGAGCCGCTGCTTCTCTGCCGCAGAGAAATACGCCCGTAAGGTTTACGTCAACCACCTTCTGCCATGCGCTTAACTGCATCTTCTTGATTTCATCCCCTTTTTTGCTCACAAAGATGCCGTCCATAGTAATGCCTGCATTGTTGATTAAGACATCAGCCGCGCCGTTTTCAGCACCGTAGCTTTCAAAGAATGCCACCACATCCATTTCGTTAGTGACATCCAGCACTTTTCCCGGAATGCCGGTTTCTTTTTTCAGGATATCCAAATTCTCCTGAATAACATCCAGCACATAAGGTTTTGCTCCGAGTGCCAGCAGGTCAAGAGCCATCTGTTTGCCGATACCCCTTGCCGCGCCAGTGATAATAACTTTTTTGCCTTTGATTTCCATTTTGTTTTTTTACTCCTTTCTATACTATGATGTTTTTGATTAAATGAAAACTGTGATTCCTTTAGTCATAGTCCTCACTTTCGGGATATTTTTCATCAATAATTGCGATTTTGCTTATCCTTATAACTCATAGTTTTCATTTCATCATTCAAATCACAGTTGTTTTCATTTCATCATTCAAATCATAGTTGTTTTCATTTCATCATTCACATCATATTTTAAACGATATGACAGGCATCAGATTAAGTCAATAAAAAAAACCAAGTCTTTGACTTTG
>DYRK01000017.1:20673-23337 GCA_020718785.1 Desulfatirhabdium butyrativorans
ACGATATGACAGGCATCAGATTAAGTCAATAAAAAAAACCAAGTCTTTGACTTTGGAAAGCAACTTCGGTGGGGCAGAAAAGTCTTTCAAAATTCTGAAAAAACCGCGCTGAAGATTATGGACTGAAGAACCCGCGGGTATTTCCCAATCTGCTGTCTGATTTACGGCAGCGGCTGCCGGCAAAGCTGTGACACCGTATCCGGGCAGAACCGGTGTCCGTCACTGACCGGTTTCTACCGCGGTTTCTCTTTTTTCTTCGAAAACATTTCGCAAAATCATCTTGACAACATATTTTCTCTAATGTTAGAAAATGAGATTTTAGTTAATGGTTATCCTTGCTCCGGAAGTTTCCGGGGCTTTACAGCCAAAAGGAGGTTGCATGAGGCGGTACGAAACCGTTGTGATTCTGAATCCCGATATTTCAGGCGAGGAACGGGGTTCTTTTTTTGAAAAGATAAAAGACATGATTCCCCGGCAGGGAGGATTCTTTTTCAGGATTGAAGAATGGGGAATTCAGAAACTTGCTTATGAAATCAGGAAAAAGACCCGCGGACACTATTCACGGATAGATTATTGCGGAACGGGACTGCTGGTGTCTGAGATTGAAAGGTTTTGCCGGATTGATGACCGGCCTTTGAAATATCTGACGGTTCTGCTTGAAGAACAGGCTGATATTGAAAGCCTGAAGCAGCAGATGGCTCAGGCAGAGGCTGCTGCCGCGGCAGAGGCGGCCAAGCCCTCCGAAGAAGCGAAAGCTTCTCAGGAAGTGCCTGTTAAAACTGAGGAAATATCTCCGGAACCCTCCGATTTGTCCGATCCGGAAGAACCGGCAGCAACCGAAGAAGAGGAGGATTAATAAAAATGCCTATACCTATGCAACACAGAAATGCAGCCGCGCCCGCGGGAGGGGTGAAGAAAAAGAAAAAGGTCTTTCATCGTCGCAAAATCTGCCGTTTCTGTGCGGACAGCAGTCTGGTAATTGACTACAAGGACTCTAAAAGTCTCAGATATTTCATCACCGAGCGCGGCAAAATCATTCCGAGGCGCATATCCGGAACCTGTGCCAAACATCAGCGGGAACTGACGCAGGCGATCAAGCGCGCCCGTTCGATTGCGCTGCTGCCTTTTGTCGGCACGCTGGAATAAGGGGTGCGGGGTGCGGGGTGCTGGGTTCGAGGTACCCCGAACCCCGAACCCCGTACCTCGTACCCCGTTTAAGGAAACAGACTGTGTCTCAAATGATTCAGGGGGAAATTCGGAAGAATATTGCCGTCGGCGTGACGATTACAAGCCTTATTTTCGCTGTACCGGTTTACATACCCTTGTTCAGTGTGCTGTGTCCTCTGTTTATTCCGCTGCCGATTCTTTTCTATCGCCTGAAATTAGGCAGAAAGTCCGGAGCTTTTGTACCGGTATTGTCTGCCGCGGTGATGATAACTCTGGCAGGCGGTCTGTCGCCGGGCATAGCGATTTTTGCCGAACTGATGCTGGCCGGCTTTCTGCTGGGCGAACTGTCTGAGACAAAGCTTTCGGTTGAAAAGACGGTCATGTATGTATGGATCGCGGTGCTGCTGACCGGCGGGCTGGGACTGACAGTTTACGGACAGATATCCGGGAACGGGATCCATACATTCCTGTCAGATATTACGAAAATTTTCGATGATATCCTGACGGGACTGAAAGAAGATCGGGAAATATCGGCAGAAAAAATTCTTGTCATGTCGGAATTTCTCAGACAGACCCGCGAGATACTTCTGATAATCAAACCTGTTCTGCCGGGTATGGCAGCATCTTCGATTCTTTTTGTTATATGGGCAAATCTTCTCATGGCAAGACCGATAATGAGAAACAGGGGATTGACTTATCCCGACTTCGGTCCGCTGAACCTGTGGAAAGTGCCTGAATTCATGGTGTGGGGTGTGATCGGATGCGGTTTTATGCTGATGGTGCCGGACAGATTCCTGAAAATATCGGGACTTAACGGACTCATCATTCTGATGACCGTTTATTTTTTCGGAGGGATCGCGGTTATATCCTTTTATTTTGAAAAAAAACGCTTCCCCCCTGCACTGAGAATTTTTTTATACAGCCTGATCGCCCTTCAGGTGGTCCTGCAGTTCCTTGTGATCGCTCTGGGTTTTTTCGATTTATGGCTTGATTTCAGAAAAATAAAATCCGAAACCTGAAAATACGACAACTTTCGCAGGGTCGGTGAAACCCGCCCTGCGCGGAGGTTTATCTTATGATGAGAGTAATTCTGACAGAAACTATAGAATCATTAGGCATTATCGGCAGCGAAGTCAAAGTCGCGGACGGTTATGCCCGCAATTATCTTTTACCCCAGCGCAAAGCCATGCTGTCAAACCTTGCCAACCGGAAAATACTGGAACAGCAGAAAACCAGATTCGATCTCCAGATCGCCAAAGAAAAAGGAATGGCCGAAGAGATGGCTAAAAGGCTGGAAGGGCTGGTCTGCAAGATTGTGGCAAAAGTCAGTCATGAAGACCGTCTGTACGGTTCTGTCACTGCGCGGGATATTCTCGACGGTCTTGAAAAGAAGGGCATCAAGGTTGAAAAACGGATGCTGCTGCTCAGAGAACCGATCAAAATGCTGGGTACCTTCCCTGTTTCCGTCCGTGTTTACAAAGATGTCGAAACCGAAAT
>DYRK01000017.1:23437-24592 GCA_020718785.1 Desulfatirhabdium butyrativorans
TCCGCCGCAAAGCATCGAGACCGAGGAATCCTTGCTCTGTGCAATTCTGATAGATAACAAAACGCTCCTTGATGTCATAGAAATTCTCTCACCGGAGGATTTCTACAAGCCCGCACATCAGAAAATATTTGATGCTGTCACCGATCTTTTCAGAAAAAACGAGCCGGCAGATCTGGTTACGGTTCACAATATTTTAAAAGAAAAAGGGCAGCTGGAACAGGCAGGCGGAGCTGCTTATCTGTCGGGACTGCTTGATACGGTTCCGGTTGCGGTCAATGCGCCGTATTACGCCAGAATTATCCGCGACAAAGCCTGTCTCAGGCGTCTGATCGAAAAAGCCAATTCCATTACCCGCAGATGCGTTGAAGATACAGGAAATGTGGATGAGGTGATTGATTTTGCGGAACGTGCGATTTTTGAAATATCGGAAAACAAGATCAGCCCATCGTTTTATCCCATCGGCAGAATAATCGAAGACAATATTGACGCATTGGAAAAGCGGCAGGAAAACAAGGCACTGATAACCGGCGTTCCCACCGGATTCAGCTATTTCGACCAGTTGACCGCGGGACTTCAGAATTCGGACCTGATTATCCTTGCGGCAAGACCGAGTCAAGGGAAGACGGCGCTTGCGCTCAATATGGCCAGAAACGCGGCGGTTGACAGCGGCATTCCTGTTGCTGTCTTTTCTCTTGAAATGTCAAAAGAGCAGTTGTCCATGCGGATGCTCTGTGCCGAAGCGCGCGTGGATTCCTCCCGTGTGAGAAGCGGATTTTTCAGTCAGGAAGATTGGCTCAGACTGACCGACGCGGCAGGAAAATTATCTCAGTCTCCTATTTTCATAGATGATTCCGCCAGTATTTCGGATATGGAAATCAGAGCCAAAGCCCGCAGGCTCAAGATGAACGAAAATCTCGGGCTGATAATCATTGACTATCTCCAGTTGATGAAAGGCAGAGCATCTGCCGAGCGCAGAGACCTTGAAATCGCCGAAATATCGAGGTCGCTGAAGGCCTTAGCCAAAGAACTGGATCTGCCGGTAGTAGCACTTTCCCAGTTGAACCGGAAGTTAGAGGAGCGGGGAGACAAGCGGCCCATTCTGTCAGACCTGAGGGAATCGGGATGTCTGTCAGGCGATACCCGGATTGTGCTTTC
>DYRK01000018.1:0-9432 GCA_020718785.1 Desulfatirhabdium butyrativorans
TATTAAAAGAATAATCTTAGCTTGATGCATATGGGGAGGCTCCCCGGCTTCCCGTTACGGGAGACGGCCCGAAGCCGGGGCTTCGGGCGCAGATGCGTTCCCAAGCCCCGGCTTGGGAACAAGGAAAAACGGCTTGCAAAGCCGTTTTACAGTAAAGCGATTTCGCAAATCGTTTATTCTGCCTTTTTTCTCGTTTTCTCGTTCCCAAGCCCCGGCTTGGGAACGCACTTGCCGGGGAGGCTCCCCGGCTTCCCGTTACGGGAGACGGCCCGAAGCCGGGGCTTGGGGACAAGGAAAAACGGCTTGCAAAGCCGTTTTACGGTAAAACGATTTTGCAAATCGTTTATTCTGCCTTTCCCCTGTCCGCAAAAAAAATGTCGTTATTATAGCCAGAATTATCAGTATGTTGAATAAAATTGAAAAAATATCGTTGACATTATTGTCAGATAGCGCAAAATTTCTTGAGTGAATCTGAATTTTCGGCTAAATACAGATTTTGCAGATCGTCCTATCAATAAAACGATTTGAAAAGCGCAGATTATCCCGGTGGGCAGTATATGTTTTATTCTTCAGAAATTACAAAACAAGAGGTTAATTATGGAAAAACAGGAATTTATAAGAGAGATAACCGTCAATGGCAAAAAATACCATATCTCAGATATTTTTCTGCTCGAAAAAAAAGGAATTGCCGAGATAAAAAGACTCCCGTTTTCAATCAGAATCCTTGTTGAAAACCTGTTGCGGAACTTAGACGGGCGGGTGGTCACCGAAGAAAATCTGATTCATATTGCCAAATGGCAGAAACAGTATGCCTCGCCTGTGGAAATTCCTCATCACCCTGCGCGGGTGCTGATGCAGGATTTTACCGGCGTTCCTGCGGTGGTTGATCTTGCGGCCATGCGCGATGCCGTAGCAAAACTCGGCGGCGATCCCCGGAAAATCAATCCGCTGATTTCCGTAGAATTAGTTGCAGATCATTCCGTACAGGTGGATTATTTCGGCACGGCAGACGCGCTGACGCGGAACGTGGCAAAGGAATATGAACGGAACAGGGAGCGGTATGCCCTGCTGAAATGGGCGCAGAAAAGTTTCGATAACTTCAAAGCGGTTCCCCCGAATTCGGGGATATGCCATCAGGTCAATTTGGAACACCTAGGGCGCGTAATGATTACAGAAGAAATTGACGGAAAACTCTTTGCCTATCCGGACAGCCTTGTAGGAACGGATTCTCATACCACTATGATTAACGGCATAGGCGTCATGGGCTGGGGCGTAGGCGGCATCGAAGCCGAAGCCGTGATGCTGGGACAGCCTTACTATATGGCTATTCCCGAAGTCATCGGCGTTAAAATGCTCGGAGAACTGAAAGCCGGCGTCACAGCCACAGACCTTGTTCTGACTGTGACCGAAATTCTCAGGAAACACAAGGTCGTAGAGAAATTCGTGGAATTTTTCGGTCCCGGAATGAAAAAACTCACGGTAACAGACCGGGCTACTGTTGCAAACATGGCTCCCGAATACGGCGCGACCATGGGCTTTTTCCCTGTGGATGAAAAGACCTTTGACTACCTGAAAATGACGTACCGGGAAGACCGCGCCGAGACAGCGGAAGCCTGCAGCAAATCTCTCGGATTGTTCTATACCGGCGAATATGATCCGGAGTATTCGAAGGTCGTGGAATTCGATCTCTCCACGGTGGAGCCTTGTCTGGCAGGACCTGCCAGACCGCAGGACAGAATTGCTCTCAAAGACATGGGACAGACGGCAGCCAAAGGGAAAATGGAAATGTATCCCGTTGATCTGAATGGAAAAGAAGTGAAAATCGGAAACAGCAGCATTGTGATTGCAGCGATCACTTCATGTACAAACACTTCTAACCCTTCGGTACTGCTCGGCGCGGGGCTTCTGGCAAAAAAAGCCGTTGAAAAAGGGCTGAAAGTGCCGCCATACGTCAAGACCTCTTTGGTTCCGGGGTCGAAAGTAGTCGTTGACTATCTCGAAGACGCGGGCCTCATGCCTTATCTGCAAGCTCTGGGCTTTCATCTTGCCGGATTCGGCTGTACTACCTGTATCGGCAACAGCGGGCCACTGCACCCGGAAATCGGGAAAAGCATTGCCGAACATGATCTGAACGTGGCTGCGGTGCTGTCCGGAAACCGGAATTTCGAAGCCAGAATACATCAGCGCATCAAAAGCAATTATCTCGCGTCTCCAATGCTGGTGGTGGCTTTTGCTCTTGCCGGAAGAGCGGATATTGATCTGACAGCCGAACCTCTGGGGCTTGATCCCAACGGGGAACCGGTTTATCTCAGAGACATCTGGCCCAATGCAGGAGACATCTCATCTCTTGTCCAAAGGCATGTCAGACAGGAATTTTTCAAAACCGAATATGAGAAAATCTTTGACGGCGACGAGTTCTGGAAAAATCTCCCGGTTGCGGAAAGCACTACCTATCCCTGGGATGACGGTTCTGCCTATATCAAGAATCCTCCGTATTTTGAAAACTTCAGCCTTGAATTCAGCCCATCCGAAGACGTGAAAGATGCCCGTGCGTTGCTAATGCTGGGAGATTCCGTAACTACCGATCATATTTCTCCAGCAGGAGCTATCCGTGCAAAATATCCTGCGGGACAATATCTCATCGGAAAAAATGTCTCGGCAGAGGACTTCAATTCTTATGGTTCCAGACGCGGAAACCACGAAGTCATGATGCGTGGAACATTCGGGAATATCAGGATAAAAAATGAAATAGCAAGCCCAAAAGAAGGTAGTTTTACGATAAAGTTTCCCGAAAACGAAGAGATGTTCGTCTATGACGCGGCAATGAAATACAAAAGCGAAGGCAGACCGCTGATTGTCATTGCCGGTAAGGAATACGGAACCGGCTCTTCAAGAGACTGGGCAGCCAAAGGAACGGCTCTTCTGGGCGTCAAAGCAGTTATTGCCGAATCTTATGAGCGGATTCATCGCAGCAATCTGGTGGGCATGGGCGTGCTGCCGCTGGTGTTCAAAGAAGGACAAAATCGGAAAACGCTCGGTTTGGACGGTTCCGAAACCTATTCTATCACTGGCATTGCAGGCATAAAGCCCATGAAAACTTTGAATGTCAAAGCTGTGAAATCAGACGGAACCGAGGTGAAATTTGATGTGATTGCGAAGCTGAACACGGAAATCGAAGCAGAGTATTTCCGACACGGCGGTATTCTTCAATATGTGCTGAGAAAATTGATGAAATGAGAAGTGAGAAATGAGAAGTGATTTTTCACTTCTCATTTTTAACTTCTTCGGCGGATCAGCTTACATTCGAAAATATAAGTCGCTGAGTCTCATACATGCTCTCCGTCTTGTCAAATCCGAATCTATTTCAAAGAATATGCGTTCATAATTCTGTTATAGGTTCCGTCTGCTTTGACTTTGTCCAGCGCGTTTTTGAATCTTTCCACCAAAATGTCCGGAGTCTCTTTGCTGAAAGCCATATAGAGACCCTCGGAAAGGTCTTTTATAAAACAGACTTTTTCAAAATCAGAAGGGTCATAGCCCAGTTTTCCGACGCTGAAAACAAATGACAGTTCTGCAAAAGGAATCAGATCAACCCGTTTCCGGACCAGTATTTTTATGCTGTCTTCATCTGTGTCGCTGACAGTTATATTGTCAAATCCTTTGCTTTTCAGATAATCCAGACACATATCCTGCCGCAGGATACCCAGAACATAATGCTTTGCCGTATCCAGTGAATCTGCTTTTATCTCCTTTCTCTCTTTCAGTTTGAAAAGATAAATATCACACGGCGCGACAATACCCACCCATTTGAACAGGTTCTCCCTTTCTTTGGTTCTTCCTATGGAATAGATCAGAACATTTTTTTCATTCAGCGCGCTTCTGTATGCCCTTGCCCAAGGATAGGTTTTGATTTCGGCATCTGTTCCGGCTTCTTTCAGAACTGCCCGGACTACCTCGGCGGATACTCCTGTGATCCTGCCGTCTTCGAGATAGCTGTACGGCGGAAAATCCTCCGTGACAATACTGATTTCCGAAGCATCTGCCGGATGGCACAAAAAAATAAGACTAATCACAATAAAACGGAATATTAAGGCATTCATTCACTTCTCCTCACTTTCTCCTGTCATGGAAAAAACCGGTTCATTACTTCACGGACTTCTTCTAACCATTGTTTACGTTGTTCCGATGTGCTTGTCACCATGACGCCGAACATTCTGCGGTAAAAAGACTTCACGCCGCAAAGGTCAAAGATGCACATTTTCCAGAGCAGTTCAAGCGGATCGCCGAATATCTCTGTCTCACGCTTCAAAGGGGTATTCGAAGTATTGAAGACAATCGCAGTTTCGGCTTTTAACAGCCCGACGGGAATGCCTTCTCCTTTGTCTCCCTCAAGAAATCGGTATGCCACGTCGGGCCGCAACACTCTGTCTGTCCAGCCTTTAAGTATGGCGGGCGGCTGTCCCCACCAGTTGGGATGAACAATAATGATGCCGTCCGCGGAAGCTGTTTCTTTGCAATGAAGTTCCACTTCGGGAGTCAACTCGGCTTCTTTGGGAATTTCTTCAGACAGAAGCAGCGGGTCGAATTTCTCCTCATACAGATCATGAAAGATCACCTCATGACCGTTTTTCTGCAATTGGGAAACAGCGGTACGCGCGATGGCGTGATTAAAACTTGTTCTGCTCGGATGAGCAAGAATGACGGACAGTTTCACCGGGATATCTCCATATCTGAATTGTGGATAATGGCGGATTTCACCCACCCTGCATTGAATTGCGGATATATCAAAACCGGCGGATCGCGTCAACTGCATTTATGCGGGACGGACTGAAGCGGGAAAGGGGAATGAGGATTAGGGCTGCACGCCGCTGACCCATTTGAACAAAAAAACAACTGCGGGATCCAGAACGCTGCTGAGAAATTTTATACCGCTGATTTTTTCTGCCAGAAATATTCCGAGCAGGATCAGCGGTCCGCTGCGATGATAAATCTGCCTGAGTTTTTCCGCGTGATCCGGAATCCATACAGAAACAAGACTTGCTCCGGCTAAGGGCGGAAACGGGAGAATACTGTAAACCGCCACTGTCAGATTGACCGCAGCGAGCATTGTGAACACCCGGTCCGCTGCGCCGTACCTGCTCATCAGCCAGACAATGCTTGCCGCAATATTTGCCAGAAGAAAATTTGCCGCAGGTCCTGCAAAGCGGCTCAGTATGAGGAACAGACGGGGATGCGAAAATTGTTTTGCATCAATTTTCATTTCCTTGGGCCAGCCGAAACCGGCCAGCATGAAACAGACTAAGCCTATAATATCTATATGTAAAAAGGCATTGAAATGAAAACGTCCCTTATCATCGGTGCGGGAATCTCCCAGAGAAGTGGCTGTAAAAGCCTGAGCTTCGGCATTGACCATAATAGCCAGCAGCATTGCAATACAGAAAGCAGCCGTGTCATCAACAGCAAGATTGAAAAAATCGAGGCGAAAGGGAACAGGCAGTTTTTCCATTATGATGTCCCGATAAAAAAAGAAAGAAGGCAGAAAGTAATTTCCTGCCTTCTTCAAATCTCATTGAAATAAGTTGCAGGTAACGGGTGACAACAACCTGTAACTTGCAACCTATAACTTGCCACCCTTATCCCTGAACCATCTTTGTGATGAGTTCCACTACTTCGGGGTTGGCAAGAGTCATAACGTCGCCCACATCGGATTTGTTGGAGATGGAGCCGAGTACGCGGCGCATGATCTTTCCGGAGCGCGTCTTGGGCATGTCGGGTACAATCCAGACCTTTCTCGGTTTGGCGATGGGTCCGATTTCCCTGACAATGGCGTCGGAAATCTTCTTGGCCAGTTCAGGAGTCGCCGCGACTCCGGGTTTCAGAGCGACGTAGAGATCCGGCTCTATTCCCTTGATATCGTGTTTCACAGGAACAACCGCTGCTTCCGCGACTTCGGGAACAACCAGCGCGGCGGATTCGAGTTCCTTTGTTCCCAGACGATGTCCCGAAACATTGATTACGTCGTCAATTCTGCCCAAAATACGGATATATCCGTCCGGAGCCTCCACAGCCGCGTCGCCGGTCAGATAGGGCCAGTCACGCCAGTCTTTGCTTGCCGGATTCTTGCAGTATCTCGTATAATACTGACGGACAAAACGGTCCCGGTCCCCCCAGATGGTCTGGAAACCGCCGGGCCAGGGATTCTGGATGCAGATATTTCCTGCTTTGCCTGCTCCCTTGGGAAGGGTATTGCCGTCTTCATCAAAGATAATCGGATGAATACCGGGCATACCGGGGCCCGCGCTGCCGGGCTTCATGGGCTTGAGAGCCGGAAGCGTGCTGCACAGGAACCCGCCGGTCTCTGTCTGCCACCATGTATCAACAATAGCGGCTTTTCCTTTTCCGACAACCTCATGGTACCAGCGCCAGACTTCGGGTTCAATCGGCTCGCCCACGGTGGTCATGTGCTTGAAGAAATAATTGTATTTCCGCGGCTCATCAGGACCGATCTTTCTCAATGCGCGGATTGTAGTGGGCGCTGTATGGAAGATATTCACATCCAGATCCTGGGCTATCCGCCAGCAGCGCCCTGCATCCGGATAATTGGGAATGCCTTCGAAAATCACGGTAGAAGCACCCAGAGCCAAAGGCCCGTAAACAATGTAGGAATGGCCCGTGATCCAGCCGATATCCGCCATACACCAGTAAACATCCTCGGGGTGAATGTCCTGAACATACTTCGATGTCCCGGTGACATACGCGAGATAGCCGCCGGTGCTGTGCTGACAGCCTTTGGGTTTTCCGGTAGTACCGCTTGTGTACATGAGGAAAAGCGGGGCTTCCGCAGGCATTCTGACAGGCTCGATCCGCTTGCCGTAATACTTTTTCAGCAGATCGTTCACAAAGAAATCACGGCCGTCCACCATCGGGGTCTGAGCAGAATATTTGCCCGGATAGCGCTGCCATACCAGCACTTTTTGGACCTTCTGATTTTCCTTTGCCGCTTCTGCCACTGCAATATCTGCCTTTTCCTTATGATCCAGAATCTTGCCCCCGCGGTAATAGGCATCCATGGTGATCAGCACGTCGCTTTTCGAATCCACGATTCTGTCCGAACAGGCTTTGCCGCTGAATCCGCCGAAGACCTGAGAGTGAATGACTCCCAGCCGGGCGCATGCCAGCATGGTGATAGCCAGTTCGGGAACCATGGGCATATGCAGCGTGACACGGTCGCCGGCTTTCAGCCCGCAGAAATCCTGCAATATCGCGGTGAATTCGTTCACACGGACATACAGTTCCTGATAGGTGATATGCTCGACTTTTTCTTCCTCAAGCTCCGGAACAAAATGGATGGCTGTTTTGTTTTTGTTCTTTGCCAGATGACGGTCCACGCAGTTGTAGGAAGCATTGATTTTGCCGCCGACAAACCACTTCCAGCAAGGCGCATCACTTGTGTCCAGCGTGGTATGCCAGTATTCGTACCAATCGAGAAGATCGGCATATTCTTTGAAACAGTTCGGGAAATTGTCCAGACTGAAACGGTCATAGACCGTTTCGTCGGTCATGTTTGCCTGAGCAATGAACTTGGGAGACGCGTGATAATAGCCTTCTTCCTGCCAATGAACCGCTATTTGGGCTTCCGATACCTCAGTTACCTCTCTTTTCTCTTTCTCAGTCATACCTCACAAAGCTCCTTTCATCTTAAACATTAGGTGATGTTATTAAAAAAAATCTGACACTTATCAGTCCGGTCCGTATCGGACCGCTATATCGCTTTTATGTTCTCACATATCTGGCATAACTCTTCGCAGGTTGGGTTGAGGCACCAAACCCAACACACATATCTGAACTGTCAGACTCAAACGGCTGCCTCTCTGTCCGCCCATTTCGGTCTTGTGGTGAGCCGGGCGAGTATGACACCTATAATCAGCAAAATTCCCGATATATAGTAGGCATTGTCCAGGCTGCCTGTCACATCCTCAATCCATCCGCCGATTCTTGCCATGAAGAAGCCGATACCCCATCCGATAAATACGAGACCGTAGTTGAATCCCAGATTTTTGGGTCCGTAGAAATCACCGACAAATGAAGGCATCAGGGAAAGACCGCCGCCGTACTGCCAGTAGGCAATTCCCACAGCAAGGAACAGGAGAAAAACATTCTTTGAACCGACAATGTAAGGCAAAGCGAACAGGCAAAGAGCAGAAACGCCGCAATTCAGTGTATAAGCATTCAGCCGTCCGATTTTGTCCGAATAAAAACCGGTGCCTACCCGTCCGGAGGCGTTCACCAGACCGCCGTAAGAGACAAGTATCCATGCGTTGGCAGCAAAGAAGGGGATATCTTTTGCTGCTTTGGCCAGAATGGTCGCCGCATTGGCAATAATGAGCAGACCGGACTGTGTCGTAATGATGAACATGAACACCAGAGCGGGAAACTGCCATGTTTTGACCATGTCTTTGGCTTCCCAGTCGTGCTTGGTACTTGCCGCGACCTGTTTGGCGGTCTGCGCCACTTTCGGAATAGGCGGAACATATCCCGGAGGAGGCGTCTTCAGCATCTGTCCGGCAATAATCACCACTATTGCGAAAAAGATGCCGAGATAAATAAAGCTGCCTGATATGCCGAAATTGTCAATCAGGTATTGTCCCAGCGCGCCGATGTAGAGTGCCGCGCCGCCGTATCCGCCTACCACCAGACCGGCAATGAGACCCCGGCGATGGGGACCGAACCATTTCAGTGCCGCAGGAGTCGGCGCGGCATAGCCGATGCCCATACCGATACCGCCGAAAATACCGAAACCGATAATCAGTCCCGCATAGCTTTTCATCATTCCGGCAATGATACATCCCACAGCCAGAAAAAGACCGCCGAGGGTAGCTCCGAATTTGGGGCTGATTTTATCCTGAATTCTGCCCCCGGGAATCATCAGCAGCGCAAAGATGATAACGCAGAGGGAAAAGGGTGTGGATGCCTGTTTGTTGGTCAGATAAATCCAGCCGGCATTGATACTGTCCGCAGGCATCACCTGACCTGCTTTCTCCACATTTACCAAAGCTTTTTTCCAAATACTCCACGCATAAAGAATACCCAGACACAGGTTGATGGCTGTGCCTGCAAAGGTAGTGATCCACGCCTGCGTCGGTTCTTTTTGGAATTGTTCGCTCATATCTCCGATTTAACTCCTTCTGATTTCAAAATTGTTCATCATTCATTTCATCCTGTCACATACAGACGCTGATTCCGCACCCGGCTATTCCGTGATTATCCGGATATCCGCGGCGGTCGCTGTCAAACACAGACCGATTTTTGAAAAAAAGTTGATCCGACCCCTCCTTTCCGTAAAATGTTTAATCATTTATATTAAAACCTTTCTTAATTGATATAAAAAACTTTTGTGCAAGTTCACTTTACACTCCGGATTCTTTTATAATC